>JACQNY010000048.1 GCA_016202795.1 Candidatus Aenigmatarchaeota archaeon | reverse complement strand
GGCTTTCCTTTTGCATACTCGCGCGCGCGCGCGAGTTCTTCGTCGGACCCATCGATTCCCACTACCCGAGCTGCCCCGTGCTTTGCAATGATTGCACTGTCGATGCCGGGACCTGATCCCACATCTAAGACAGATTTTCCAGCAAAATCATAAACGGAGTCGACGTCTGAAACATTGAAATAATATGTGTGCTTCTCTTGCAATTTCTCATCTAACCAATGGTGGAGACGTTCCTTGAGATACTCCTTTTGATCGCGGACGACCTTGTCTATATACCGTATGAGCCGGAGTTCGTACCACGGACCAAAAGCCTCCCAAAAAAGTTCCTTGAGTTCGTCTTCGTTTAAATTAGGTAACGCCCTGCGATTGAAAACGATCACATCTGCGCGCTCAGCGTGTGGAAGATCGCCCTCGAGATCTGTAATCTCAAATTTGATCAGTGGCAAGAATTGATCTGAAAATCCTTCCATATCGGTAGTACCACTAGAACTATCAGTCTTTCGGATAAACTCTTCCAACCGTGAACGCTGCTCTTCGAAGAGGCGACTTGCACGTTCGCTCTCGCTTCGCACCTCGGCCCTCCTTCGCCCTTCGGGCTTCGGAGAGGCCGCAGCTCTGCGAAGCTCGCTACGATTGTCCGGCGGAGCAGGCTCGGCGCGGTGTTCATCAGCCAGTCTATCTAACCAAGTAGGCTGCTCGGATTGATAATCAGATTGATAAATGTAGGCATCGCCGTAGTCGGAAAAAACGCCTGTCAAAACGCGCTTCAATTCCCCAATAACCTTTTCTGCGTGCTGCCTTTGTTCGGTTGGTCCAAATATCACTAACACTACGGTATCACCTACTCGCAATCGACTAAAAGGGACTATTTTGCCTTCTTTCCCAAGATAGATATCAAGCGATAATTTCTTAGCCACAGCTAAAGAAAATGCACCGAACCAAACTTGCTCCGTAATTCCTGGAGGGGTTCCTATTTCTTGATTGCTGTTGGTGAATTGAATTTCCTCCCGTGCGAGAACATCTCCTTTTTGATTCCGCACCTCAGCGCGGCGCGGATTAAATTGAACATTGGTGTTCCTATAAATATTGCGGAAAACCTCGACTACCTCCTCATAGTGCTTTGCGATTTTAGTTTGATCCTTTTGAATCCGAGTTTGTGCGAATTCATGGACATGCTCAATCTGAGCCTTTACCTTTTGTTTGACTTCATCGCCAATTTTTTTAGATTCAGCGTATTCCTGAAATTGCGCTTCAAATCTTGCCAAATTGGGCAGTATGAGCTTACGCAAATGTCTGCTCCGATGAGCCTTGCTATAATCAATGAAAATTTCCGAAAGCGCCAGGTGTGCCAAAACCACCTGCTCATCCACATTCAATTGTTCTTTTGTCTGAGTAGGATGAACATAAACTTGAGTGGCAAGTTCATAACCCGCTCGGTCAACAATAACTTCTTTTCCCATACTTTCTGTCGTTCCCAAAGGAATAAGCGCAATATGACCCAAACTTGGAGCAACAACTTCAAAAAGTTCTCCATGTCTTTTATCAACGAGAACATGTGACACTTCGTGGGGAACTAAGAAATTAAGAGCACGCATGAACTGGTCCGCATATTTCAGAGTGAGTTTTTCATCAACGATCATGAGGTTGTCAAAAGAAAGGTCTTCTAATTGCAATTGAAATAATCCCTGAACTTGAACCTGTTGGATTGATAAGTTTGGACTCATGCCATAACTTATTGAACCGATTCCCGTTTCCTCACCTATCGCGCTACGAATATCTCCCAAATCGCCACCCAACGCTTTTTGGTACTGTCGAATCATTTGGTCCATAGACTGCTTAAGATTTTTCCTCAATGTGGCATATTGTTGTTGCCTTAAACGTTTGTGTTTCTGTGCTGCTGCTTGTCTTTTCTTTCTAATTTTTTCTTTCTTTGCTGACGATTCTTTATATTCTTCAAGTTGACGGATCGTTGTAGGAAGAAGAGATAAACCCCACTCTGCAACCGCATGAATCCAAACATTGGAATGGTTCTCGTACTTGCGTAATGTGGCTGCGACCTTTGGAGAACGGAGAAGCTTTAGCGCATAAGAACGATCGGGCTCAACATTTAAATAGGCGACC
Organism: Candidatus Aenigmatarchaeota archaeon; assembly: GCA_016202795.1. Lineage (GTDB taxonomy): Archaea > Aenigmatarchaeota > Aenigmatarchaeia > JACPZZ01 > JACPZZ01 > JACPZZ01. The sequence continues at coordinate 309 of JACQNY010000048.1, read as the reverse complement.
TGTGCGCGCTCAGAAAGTTCCTCTAATATTTTTTGCCCCTCAACCTGTCCTCTATCAAAATACTCTAAATCTTTTACCAAAACAGGCAAATTGATTTCAGAATTAGAAAGTCTTTCAGGATTGATTAATACATAAAAAGCCTTGATCAATACGTGCCTTCGAGGATAACCCAAAAATTCAGGAAATATTTCCAATGCCCTAAGAATTATATATAAATTATTCCAATTATCTTTAACCCAATCAGGCGGCATTGATAATAGATGGATAAACTTCTCCTCGCTATGTGCGGCAAAGAAAATGTCACTATAG
>JACQNY010000052.1 GCA_016202795.1 Candidatus Aenigmatarchaeota archaeon | reverse complement strand
GTGCGGCACCGCGTACCACGCTGCGTTGACCGCCTCCTATATCTTTTCCCACATCGCGAAGAAGCATGTGAACGTTGTGCTTGCATCAGAGTTCCATAATTACAAGGACTTTTTGATTCCTGAAACTCTTGTGGTTGCAGTTTCCCAGAGCGGCGAGACCGCGGATGTCATTGACGCCATTAAAACCGCAAAGAGCAAGGGCACAAAAACGCTCGCTATTTTGAATGTGATGGGAAGTTCCATGATGAGGTTGTGTGATGACAGCCTTTTGATCCACGCCGGCCCAGAGATAGCGGTCGCCTCAACAAAGGCCTTTACAGGACAAATCGCGGTCCTTTCACTTTTGGCGTACGCCTGCGCAGGAAAAGCAGAGGAAGGGAAGAAGTATCTCGCCTCTCTTTCGCATTTTATAAAAAGTGATATTCTCGCTGAGCATTCTGTTGAAAGAATAAAAAAATTAGCCCATGCCATCAGGGACGCAAAAGACGCATTTTTGATTGGCAGGGGATTAAGTTATCCCCTCGCTCTTGAAGGGGCATTAAAAATCAAGGAGGTCAGCTATATTCACGCGGAAGGTTTCGCAGGGGGGGAATTAAAGCATGGCACCATCGCCCTTATTGAAGAAGGAACTCCTTGCATTGTTCTGGTGGATAACGAAAACAAGGATATGATGATAAGCAATGCGCATGAAGTGAAGGCGAGAGGGGGCTTGATAATTGGAATCGCGGAAAAAGAGGACGCTATCTTTGATGTTTTTTTTAAGATTCCTGCCGCATCGCCCATTCTGTTCGCGGTGATCATGCAGCTTCTGGCATATTACCTTGCTTTGGAAAGGGAATGCAGCATTGATTGCCCAAAAAATCTTGCGAAGGTGGTTACAGTCAGGTAACATGAACATCGTCGTTATGGGGGGAGGAACAGGCACATACACCGCGTTGATGGGGCTGAAAAAATATCCTTGCAACCTGATATCCATTGTATCCATGATGGACAGCGGCGGTAGCACGGGAATTTTAAGGGACGAGTTCGGAGTTCTGCCTCCTGGTGATGTGCGGAGGTGCATTGTGGCTCTCTCGGAATCAACTCCCCTTATGAAAAAACTTTTTCAATACCGCTTTGCTGCGGGAAATGGGCTGAAGGGGCATAGTTTTGGAAATTTATTTATCACTGCGTTGAAAGGGATTATGGGAAGCGACGCGGAAGCGATCAAGCAGGCATGCACGCTCCTGAATATCAAAGGAAAGGTTCTTCCTGTAACGCTCAACAATGTTCATTTGTGCGCAGAGCTCGAAAATGGGCAGCTGATCAAAGGGGAAACTAATATCGATATCCCCAAGCATGATCCTGCCTTAAGAATACGAAAAATTTTTCTTGAGCCCCAAGCGAAGGCGTTTGAGGAAGCTGTTCATGAAATTCTGGACGCGGATAAGATTATCATCGGGCCAGGAGACCTCTATACCAGTGTTTTGCCGAACTTGCTGGTGGAAGGCATCCGGGAGGCGATTTCCCAATCAAAGGCGCAGAAGGTCTATGTCTGCAATGTGATGACAAAATATGGAGAGACAAATAACTTCCAGGTTCATGATTTTGCGGGGGAAGTCGAGAAATATCTTGGGAAAGGAGTATTAGATCTTGTTATTTTCAATGACAAGAAAGCAGGGAAACATCTCCTGGAGAGGTATGCGCAGGAGCATGCAGCGCAGGTCGGATTTTCTTTGGAAAAAATGGGGAAGTGGAAGTTTATCAAAACAGATTTAATGACCGAGCCCAATCTTATTCGGCATGATTCGGATAAGCTCGCCAAGGTTATTTTTGAGAGCTAAAATGGTGAAAGCGATTGTTTTTGATATGGACGGCACCCTCTATATTCCTTCACCGAAATATGACAAGAAGGGGATTATTGTTCCTGCTGACAAAGAGGATTTTTTTAAACGGGCCAAGGTGCTGAGAGGGGAACTCAATTTTCTTAAACGTTTGAAGAAGCGCTACGCCCTGTATCTTGTCACGACAGGGGTTAAATCCTGGCAGGAGCAAAAAATAGAGCGATTCACAT
>JACQNY010000047.1 GCA_016202795.1 Candidatus Aenigmatarchaeota archaeon | reverse complement strand
GTATCGCACCGGCCATAGCCAAGGCCGTAGCGTATGCCGCGATAAAAACAGGCGTCGCGCGCGTGGAAATGGATCCTGAAGAGATCGAAAAGCAGGCCATAAAAATGGTTTGTTAAGCAGTTTCAGTTTGCTTACCCGCCGGAGACCAGCCCCTGCAAAGCCCTGTAGCCTTTAGAAGAATCCGATTCGCTGATTATGAAATTTACTTCTGTCAGCGTGGACACAATTTCGAATATGTTGATATTTTCCCAATCCAGGACACGAACCAGCTGTAATATTATTCCGGGCGTGTATATGTACTCTTTCGGAAACCTCAGCGATAGCTGCGCTAGCCGACCTTCGATGTGCAATATTTTTTCGCCTTCAAGTATTTTCAAAACTTTTTCCCTGTTTTTTTCGCTCGTTATCAGGCTGATCTCCTGGTTTCCGTGGATTACGTTCAGGACATCGCCCAGTTCGTAATCCGTGGACCCGTAAAGCTGTCGCAGCTTTGCGAAAACTGTTTCCGAGCGCTGTATCGCAATGTCGACGATCCCGCTCTTTAAGGTTACTTCAGACCTGTAATCAAACCTCAGCTTGGTGTCGTATTTTCTTTTTATCTCCGTGCCGTATCGCCGCAGCGCCATCATTATCGCTGCTGTTCTGACCTCTTTACCAAGCTCTTCCTCAACCTTCGGCTTTAGGTACGCGGCTGTGTAGGCATGGTTTAACAAACCTTTACCAAGGCATTCATGCAAATATTGCGAATCGTCTATCAATCGCTTTACGACGTGCCCGATCATTACCATAACAACACCATGATATATTGTTATTATAATAACATTACGTTAATATACTCACATTACGTTATAATGTGATGTCAATAGCAGCAGTTAAACAGGTAGTGCGATCAACGATCCTCCAGAAACCACGTTTAAATAGGTTTTTGGACTAATGTATGGAAGACGTTTCTAAGCGAGATACGTGTTCGTCAGTAAACGTAATTGGTGATAAAACTTTGGCAATTGAAACATCCCACAGAACAAATTCCGCGACCTTAACCCCGTTTGTCGGCGCAAACAACTTCTATGATTTCGACAATTTTACTCAGCAGCATGGCCTAGGTCATGTATTTGCAGCTGTAGAACCCTATGCAAGCAGGCTGCCTAACTGGCTAGGCGTGCGGGACGGCAAAGAAATTCTTGCCATAACGCCTTACATAGATGATAGTGCTGATTTTGGCAAAGGTAACCGGCGCGTTAAACCGTCGAGCGAGATAATGCCTTTCTCTGTTGATCCTGACGCTGCTGAAGCTCTGGTAGAAACATGGCAAAACGCATTCCCAAACGCAACGCGCTACGGAAACATACGTGTTCCGAATGTTAACGAACACGTGCAGAAAGGATTGGGTATGGTAGGCGTCGCAGAAGCGCTGCGAAAACACGGTTACAAAGTCGAAGCCGCGAACAATGGCCTGTTTTATGCGGCCGGCCAACGCTACGATGTTGAAGATTTCGCAAAAATTGACCCTTCAAGGTTGGAATTATTCCCTGAACGTGGCACGGAATGGTTCAAAAAAATGGAGCGGTTAGTAAGAAATGGTGCTGCCGAGCCTCCCAGAAACAGCTCCGCGACACTGGTAGACCATTTCTTGGAAACGCACGACCTGAGGCGCGCAAGGCCGGAAGATTTGGAAAAAGTCATCGATTTGCTGACCGACGTCTTCCCTGTGTACGGGACTTACGATCTTAGAAGCACAATGAGGCATTATGTTACAGAACAACATCAGAGCGCTTCGCCCCTGTCAATCGTTTACGTCGCAATCGACAGGGAAACCGGCAGAGCTGATTCAAGCGTTACAGTAGAAAGGTCTGCGTTCGGAACTTCCGAGCTTACAGACGTGGCAAACCGCGGCAAAGTCAATGGTTTAGGCTACATGTTATCCGTATTGTCATTACTGGATGCGGAACAGCTAGGAACACGCACATGGTGGACTGATGCTGTTCCTGCAATTGGCATGAACAAACTGGCGAGAAGGCTTCACGGTCGTTTCGCAGGCAACGACTTGTCGCCGGACGATCTGGATTATGTGCCTGGGATTCACAGGACGACTGTTAAACTAACCACCAAAGAGCTGGAAGAATTGCTTGGAAGAAGGCCTCACGCAATGGATTTGCTTGTGCATAACGGCGATATCGCAGATCTTCACCCGTTCGCAGGGCAGGCCCGCGGCCTTAGGGAATTGTACAAAGTATAATTTATTATCTAAATTACAATTTCATTTTTATGGACGCTGTTGAACTTACAAAAAAACTCGTTGAAATAGAATCGGTCAGCGGCAACGAGGAAAAAATCGCGAAATTTGTTTACGATTTTCTTAAAGATAATGGCTTCAATCCAAAGTTAGTTTACACGGAAAAAAATCGTCCGAATGTAGTTTGTTCCGTCGGATCCGGAAAACCGAAACTTCTGCTAAATGGCCACATAGATACCGTTCCGTCAGCGGAAGGCTGGACAAAATCGCCGACGAAACCTGTTATAGAAAATGGGAAACTTTTTGGGTTAGGAGCTCTGGACCAGAAATCAGGCATCGCGATCATGCTTATGCAGTTGTTGCGGTTAAAAAATAAAAAATTCCGCGGGACCGTAACATTCACGGGTGTCATGGACGAGGAATTAATTTCTCTAGGAACCTACGACCTTATCCAGAAAAAAATAATAAACAAAGACTTCGGCGCAGCGTTGTTCTCGGAACCCGGCGTGATCGCAGGCGACGGATTATTCATTGTGAATTCGATAAAAGGGCGTTATGCGTTTAATGTAAAAGTTCACGGCAAATCCGGCCACGGCTCGCAGAGAAAAGGCGTTAACGCAATCGTCGACGCTGCAAAAATCATCGAAGCTGTCGATAAATTAAAAACAAAAAAACACCCTGTGATGGGATCCGGCGTCACGTGCGTATGCAAAATCGGCGGCGGCACTGAATTTTTCTTCATACCTGATTACTGCGAATTCATGGTCCATCGCAGCACGGTAGAAGGCGAAGATAAAGAATATTGTTACAAACAATTACAAGACCTTGTAAAATCATTGAAATTAAAATCTCGCATTGAAATAGAATTTTACAAACGGCCAAACCCATTCCTGGACGCTTGCATGGTAAACGAGAATGAGAAAATCGTATCACTGGCAAAATCCGCATTTAAAAAATTCGGAATAAAACCGGAACTGAAAAATTCCGATTCTGTTTTCGACATGAATTACACAGTTTCGTTATGCAAAATACCGTCGATAAACATAGGGCCGAACGGTGATAATATCCATACAGCCGACGAATACGTGAACGTGGACGAAATAAAAACTGTGGAAAAGATTTACACAGAAATAATTGATAATTTTTTCGGAGTAAGTTAGATGTTCAAAATAAAAAACTCTCTGGGATTAATAGGGTGGTACGGCGCGTTTGCCATAGTGCTTGCTTATTCCCTAATCAGTTTCTCTTTAGTAAAATCCGATAACATACTGTACCAGCTTCTGAACTTGACAGGTGCAATTAGCCTTCTTGCAGAAACCATGTCAAAAAAAGATTACCAGCCAGCGGCCATTAATGTGGTGTGGATCATAATTTCGATTTTGGCTTTGGTCAAAATTTTATTCTAATCTTCCAGCGTCGACGTATCGCCTACTGGCAAGCCTAACTCTTTTGCCTTTAAAACGCGGCGCATTATTTTCCCGCTGCGTGTTTTAGGCAGCCATGTGACGAATTCTATTTCCGAAGGAATCGCAATAGGGCCTATCTCCGTGCGGATGTGTTTTTTCAAGGCTTCTTTCAACTCTTCTGAAGGCGATTGGCCTTCTCGCAGTATTAAGAAAACTTTTATCGCTTCGCCGCGCACTTCATCCGGCTTACCGATAACCGCCGCTTCCGCTACGGACGGGTGGCTCACGAACGCGCTTTCTATTTCCGCTGATCCCAACCGATAACCGGAAACTTTTATCACGTCGTCGCTTCGTCCCATTATCCAGTAATAGCCGTCTTTATCGCGGTGCGCGACGTCGCCGGCCATGTAAACATTCGGTATAGTGTTCCAATATTTCAAATATCTTTCCGGGTCATTGTAAACAGTGCGCATCATCGACGGCCATGGATTGCGGATCACAAGATAACCTCCCTTGTTAATCGGAACCGCATTGCCTTTCTCGTCAACTATATCAGCGACTATTCCCGGGAACGGTTTTGCCGCAGAGCCTGGCTTCAAAGGCACGCAAGGCATGGGCGTTATCATTATCATGCCTGTTTCAGTTTGCCACCAGGTATCCATTATCGGTTTGCCTCCTGTGACTTTGCGGTACCATAGCCACGCTTCGGGGTTGATTGGCTCCCCCACGGTTCCAAGAAGGCGCAAAGACGACAAATTATATTTCGCCGGCCATTTGTCCCCGCTTTTCATCAATAACCGTATCGCTGTCGGCGCTGTGTAAAATATCGTGACTTTTAAATCTTCTATTATCGACCAAAACCTGCCCGGATCCGGCGTAGTCGGTGCGCCCTCATAAATTACGCTCGTCAACCCGTTTAACAAAGGTCCGTAGATTATGTAACTGTGTCCTGTTATCCATCCTGCGTCAGCGGTGCACCAATAGACGTCGTTTGGCTTCGCGTCGAAAATCCATTTCGCTGTTGTGTAAACGCCGACAGCATAACCCGCCTGGACATGCAGAACGCCTTTCGGCTTTCCGGTTGTTCCGGAAGTGTAAAGAACAAACAAAGGATCTTCAGAATCCATAACTTCGGCTTCGCATTCGCTGCTTGAATCGCGCATCAATTCCTCCCAATCGACGTCGCCTTTCGTAAACTCAATCGCAGAATTGGCATGGCGGACTACAATTACATGATTAACGGTCGGGCATTCGCCTTTTATATCGTCAACGATTTTCTTTAATTCAACAATCTTCCCCTTGTAAAAGCCGCCATCCGCTGTTACGATAACTTTAGAACCCGCGGAAACAACACGCTCTTTCAACGCGCCCGAGCTGAACCCGGAATAAACAACGCTATGCACGGCTCCGATACGCGCGCAGGCCAAAAGTGTGATAATCTGCTGGAATATGCGTGGCATATATACGGTAACTTTGTCGCCTTTGTCCACGCCAAGTTTTTTCAAAACGTTGGAAAACTTTTTGACTTCAGTCAAAAGTTCCGAGTAGGTTATCTGTTTTTTCCCGCCCTGTTCGCCGACCCAGTAAAACGCCACCTTATTGCCCAAACCGTTTTTAACGTGGTGGTCAAGTGCGTTATAACAGATGTTGAATTTGCCGTCAACAAACCATTTTGCCCACGGGTAATTCCAATCTAAAACCTTAGACCATGGTTTGAACCAGTGCAACTCTCGCGCGCGATCGCCCCAGAATTTTTCAGGATTTTTTATGGACTCGCTGTAAATTGATTCGTAATCCTTGATCGTCGCGATATTCATCGTTTCGCTGTCCGGCCTGTAAACCTCGTCGCCCGAGGATAACCGCTCCAACAGGTCTGCCATGAAAATTATGTGAAACGCAATCGTTATAAGCGTTAAGCGGACCGGAACAAACTCTGTTAATTCGAATCGGTTCCGATCAAGCCCCGTTTCGGGCTTCCATTAACCAAACTTATGTGAACTGCTTACCATCGAAATTTAAGCTTCCCAATTCACTGACGGCACTTGCTTTTTTAGAAAGTAGAGGTTCCATCTCCAAAGGCGTTGATTCGGATCGTTCCGACCCTATCCCTCTTAAAAGGATTACCATTGCGGAGTTATAATCCCTGTCAACAAACAAACCACATCCGCATTTATAGACCCTATCCGAAAGGGCCATTGTATTCATTTTTCCGCAATTACTGCATATCTGGCTTGTATTTCTTGGATTGACTTTTATAGCCTTCGTTCCAGCACTCTCAGCCTTGAACAACAGCTTCTGTACAAAATCGCCCCAAGAAACGTCTGCTATAGATTTTGCTAGGCTATGGTTTTTTAGCATGTTTTTAATACGCAAATCTTCAAAGAAGACCGTTCCATAATTTCTAGTTAAATAATTTACCAGCTTCCAAGAATAGTCTTGGCGAATGTATGTTATTCTTTCGTACAATCTCGCCAACTTTACCCTCGCCTTGCCCTTGTTAAATGTCCCCTGTTTACGCGATAATCTTTTCGATAGCAGCTTTCTTTTTTCTTCCAACTTCTTTAATGGTTTCGGGTGCTCGAAGAACCTACCATCGCTTGTTGCTATGAAATGATTCAGGCCCAGATCAATACCTATCTTCTTGTCCAGAAACCTGTCTACTGTTTTTTCCCTTGTGGTTTCGCAACAAATAGTTGCGAAATATTTTCCAGAGGGCATCTTCTTAACGGTCATTGTTTTAGGCTTTCCTTCGACAGGCCTGTGATATTTCATAGAAATATCGCCAATCATCGGCAAACGTAATTTATTTCCGATCCATTTTTCTTTTGCCTGTGGGTAAGTTATGCTCCGATATCTTCCGTATTTCTTAAATCTTGGAAAACCGCCTTTAGTTTTGAAGAAGTGATTGAATACGCTACTTACTCTTTCTCCAACGTTCTGAGAAACCTGAGAGTACATCAATCTATTTCCTTTTACTAAGCTGTAAAGGTCGTTTCTTTTCAGGCTGGTTTTATCGTCCTTGTATTTTTCAACTTTGAGTGAAAGCATCTGATTATATAGTTGTCTGCAATTTTCGATTGCCATATCAATTGTTTTTGTTTGCATCTTGCTGGGGTATAAGCGGTACCTGAACGCTCTCATTTTCACTCGTTTACAACAATTTACTTATATACTGTGTGGTGTACAGCGTTCCGACACAAATTAATCTACGAGTGCGGCCGATAATATCGAAAATGAAAGTTGCCTATAAGTTATTTAAAGGGTGCTGGTCATGTAATTAATTATTAAGAGTTATTTGTGAAGGTCATGAAAAAAATCAAAAAAGCTTTTGTTAAAAAATCGGTTAACAGCGCCGCAAAAGGTTTTTCCAAAAAACTGAAAGGCGCTAAAACACTCGCTGAGATTTTTGAGCTTGTAAAGGACGCGGTTTATTACACAATGGGCCACAAAAGGC
>JACQNY010000043.1 GCA_016202795.1 Candidatus Aenigmatarchaeota archaeon | reverse complement strand
TCCATACGTGCGCTTTATGTGACGGTTACGCGTACAAAGAAAAAATAATAGCCGTGGTCGGCGGCTCGGACAGCGCAGGCAAAGAGGCTTTGCTTTTGACGCAATGGGGCAAGAAAGTTTACATGATTTACCGCGGGGAAACAATACACCCGGAACCTGTAAATATGAAAAGAATAGAAGCAAACAAAAAGATTGAGATAATAAACAAAACCAATGTCAAGGAAATAAAAGGCGAAAAAGTGGTGAGCAGTGTCGTCCTAGACAGACCGTATAACGGAAAAAATGAATTTCCGTTGGATGCGGTATTCATAGAGATCGGCGCAACTCCAATGTCCCAGATGGCTGAAAAGCTTGGCGTAAAACTGAACGAAAAAAAGGAAATAATCATAGACCGCGATTCAAGAACAAATGTACCCGGTATATTCGCAGCTGGTGATGTAGTAGACACGAAATTCAAGCAGGCCATAACAGGCGTCGGCGAGGCTGTGTCAGCTGTCTATTCCGCATACAAATACGTTAACGAAACGGAATTGGAATAAAAATTGAATATATAAATTCCGGCGGAAATCAGATTCTATGGGCGTGGAAAAAATGATCGAAGGAGTCAAAAATCCTGAACACCCGATGCTAAAAGTGATGAAAGCGGCTTACGAAAAAGCAAAAACTGCGGACAAAAACGGGAACTATAAAGTTTATTCGGACGAATTGGGTGAAAAGAAGCCTCCGCATTTCAGCGTAACCGTACAAAAGCAAGGCGATAAATATTCTTTCCTGGAAATTAAAAACATAAGCAACGGCGTCGTTTTCTCGGAAAAAGCGGCAAATAATATTATTCTTTCGGAAATAGAACTCGCAAAATATCCTGACCAGATCCCTATTGATGACGCCTTGAAAATAGCGCAAAAAATAACAACACACGGCAAGATAGTCCGCTTGGAAGAAAAAGACAGGCAAAAAGCGCTGGAAAACACGAAGCGTATAGTAGTAACGGAAAAACTTTCCGAGATACCGAAACAGGTCAAAAATGAGATTTTAAGCGTGGCGCAATGGGAACTGCTAAGCGGCGCCGCAAAATCGCTGATAGGCATGCAGTGGGCAAAAAAACTCGGCGGAAAAACGATGGTCGTTATCAACGACGATAAAATGACGGACAAGAGCAAGCTCCGCGCCTTGATATTGTACATACAGAAGGAAGTCTGATGAGGTCACTTAAACAAAATGACCGCATCGACGTGACAAGGGATTTCCGCAGGCGCGCGTGTCCGGAGTGCGGTTCGAACAAGCTCATGGAAGACCCGTCACACGGGCGTGCGATGTGCGCAAAATGCGGGCATATAATGAAAGAAATTTAAAATCGCGTTTATAACTTTCTTTTTACTGCTTCAAGAAGTTCGGGAAAAACATCCTGCATAAAATGTCCCCTGTCACTGAATTCATGATATTCGTCATTTAGGCAATCGTGGATATGCCGCATTTCTGCTATTGTTATATAGGGGTCATCAACAGACGCAAATTGTATGATCCATTTTGCATTCGATTTGATCTTTTCCCATTGCCACGGGTCATCAAAATAGCCGCTGGCCTTTTCCTTTTCATCGCCCAGGTCTGTATGACTGGCGCCCACTAATACCGCACCCATTATTTTGTGGGTTTCCAGGTATTTTAGTATGGCTACCGCACCGGACGAGTGCCCGACCAAGATGGTATTTTCATCACCAGCGATTTGTTCTTCAATAAAAGGAAGCCAGTATTCTTTCCGCGCCAAATCCGGATCGGGCATGTTTTTTGCTATTACGTTAATGCCCACTCCTTCCAGTTCCTTTTTCAGGTACGGGTACCAGAATTGAGAAATGTCTGCATTTGAATTGCCCGGTATTATCATAGCACGCATTGTTATCTAGCCTTTCCACTTTATCGTGCAGCCCACCGGCATCGTTTCCTTTGTTTCGACGTCTTTGTTTGATAAAATGGCGTCCAACGCGTTTCTCAAATATTTCTGCTTTACAGCGGATTCATTTTCCCAGTTGTCGTCTATAGCTCCGGCGTATCTCAATTTTCTCGCAGAATCAAAAACAAAGACGTGCGGCGTTGCTTTCGCGCCGTAGTCGCGTGCAACGTCTTGCGACTCGTCGCGCAAATAAGGGAAATTGAAACCTTTTTCTTTTGACCGCATTTTCATTCCTTCGAAACTGTCTTCTGTGTATTTCGAATCGTCGTTTGAATTTATCGCAATGGCCTGCACACCTTTCATTGAATAATCTTTCTGTACGGCGATTATCCTGTCCTGGTACGCTTTCGCGTACGGGCAATGGTTGCACGTAAAAATAACGATAAGGATTTTTTTGCCGGCGAATTCGGATATAGAGTACATCATGTCATCCACGCCTTTTAATTCGAATCCAACCACAGAATCGTTTATTTTCAACGGCATTTCAGTTCCTCCAACGATTAAAAATGTCCCCCGGGGGCGAGTTTCCAAGCCTCTTCCCATCCTAAGTTTTCCTTTACCTTAAGGCCGTTTATTTTTCTTCTCCCTTAAGGATCTTCTTTTTTTAAAAAGAAGAGGCTTATTTGAACGCCCAACAACCCGGTTACTGCATTTATGAGTAACTGCTAAATCATTGGCGCAGCGATCGCGGCGTCAAGCTACAGCCGGGTACTCTACC
>JACQNY010000044.1 GCA_016202795.1 Candidatus Aenigmatarchaeota archaeon | reverse complement strand
GTAAACCGTCGTTCTTCTCTTCACTCCGAAATGATTGATGGTTCTCATTCTCTTTTCTTTTTCTCCTCTATCTTTCTGTCGTGTTCCTTGATCAAGTCAATCAGGATATCAACGGGATTCCTTCCCCTTGCCAATTCTTCTCTTATCTTTTTCGTGTCATTATCCATGGCTTGTAACCTCGACGGCGCTGAAACTTTAAATACTCGAAACCTTTCCCCAGGGGTGGGTTGGGAACGAAAGTTTGGAATTTATCTTCCAGGAATTTGTCGTCTATTTTCTTTTCTATCCTGAGCAACGGGAATCTCACGTGGAAGGCATTTTCTGAATCGCTTGTCTTTACGATACCTTCTCCAACCTTCAATCTGCCGAGGAAATCAGAATCCTCAAAATCAAGAAGCAAAGTCCCCTGCATAGTTGAGATCTCTCTGTGTACATTCTGCCGAAAGGAAATTACAGTGTTCGTGTTCTGCAATACGCTCATCGGCAACTCAGAAGCATTCTGCGTCTCATAGACTAAGCCTGTACCCATCTCCCTCAGCTGTTTGAACATCAACTCCGGAAATGTATTCAAGTTCTCAGATTCTTTTCTTAAAATGTTGTGAGCCTCTGGAAATCCGACGATATTTCTCAATTTTCCACGCCGATTATTTATCAGAGCATCGATGTAGATCCTCAAGAGCAACATATCCACTTGAAATGTTCTATCTTCCTCGACAAGATAATCCAACTCAAGAATATGGTTCTCTTTCAGGAATGTCTCTATCGGGAATCTCTCTCTTGTATTGGAGATGTTTCCCAATCCTCCCTCGAACACAAGGGAACCACCCTCCCCTACTAATCTATCCTTGGTGTCCATCCACAAAAGCTTTCTTCCCCTCCTGACAAAGACTCCTCTCGTCGCTATTTCCACATCGTGCCATGTAGGGAATTTCCTCACACCATTGAAAATTCCGAATCCTTCATAGGCTTTTGAAATTCCTGTTCTGAGAACATGGTTGACACCATGGCCTAGAAGATATGACCTCTCAAGAAGCTTGATGACAAAGTTGGCCCACATCAAAGCCCAGAGTTTTCTGGGAAGAATGGGATGCTCTGGAAACGCTAAGTGGTTGTCTTTGAAATTCCCGATGTCTGTTCCGAGGATTGAAACTTTGATTTTCTCCTCAAATTCAGTCTTCTCAAGAAGATGCCTAAAGTTCTGTTTCACGTCGAAAAACTGGAATGGAATCCCATTTCTTTGAAGCTGCTCAATTAGCAAGTAAAGTAGATTTGTTTTCCCGCTGCCTGTAGTCCCGAAGATCCCGACATGCCTTACGAGAGCTTCTTTGTCGAGGGTAAAATTGCCTGTCTCTTCATGGCCGTATAAGATTTTGCCAAGCTCGATTTTACCCTCGTGAAATTCCTGCTCTGGCGGCCGCAGCAATACAGGCTCGTCATACAATCCAAGTACAAGTTCGCCGAGAAGCAGAATGTCCCTGGCTCTCCTGTCTTTTAGCGACGGTAGAACAGCATTTAAGTAGCTGTACCAGAGTTCTCGGACATCAGAGCCAAGAATTGGTTCCAGCTTCCTGACAATTTCCAATAGCTCTTTATCCCCTTGAAACATTTTTCCTCAAGCCCTCTCCTTCCCTCAATTGCTTTTTCTCCTCTCTAAGCTCTTTCTCAAGTTCCGAGATATCCCGAAAAGCTTCAATCTCCTGCATCGCGATTTCTTGATTCAGTTGGACGAGTTTTGTTCGGAGGGATGCTACAACAGGAGCATGAATGTCAGGAGGATAAGAATACTGGAGAAGTAAATCTTCCAGATTGCCTTTTTGTCTTTCTAATTCTTTTTGGGTTTGTTCCTTTAATTTGATTCTCTCGGCAATCCTAAAGTTCAAGGAGTCAATGTTTGAGAGGATATTCTTATGATTCTTATCGAGGATATCTTTCAAGATGTCTTTGGAATTATGTTTGTAGTCCATTTGAAATAGAGGGGAGCAAAGCTCCCCATGTTGCTTACTTCTTTTTTTCGTCTTGTTCCCTGATGTGGATTCTTCCGTTGACAGGAAGCGCATCCAACACCACGTTCAAGCTCTGGTCTCTGCAGATAAATGCAGTTCCGATTCGCACCCATCTGTTCGTTCCGTTCGATGCTTCAACTACAGTGAAGACTGCCTTGGGTTTCTCGCTCATTTCCATTCTCCTTTCCTTGGGTGTACGTGGGTGTCCCTAGGAGATCAAAAAGATCTCTCCTCATTGGAGTCTAGAAACACCTTGTGTGTGTGGAATGTTTTTCTGAGAGGGATTTCTATTTAAAGGCTTTCAAGGAAAGGTTTAGGATTTCGCCGCAACGGGAAAGGAGTGTCTAAAGTTGAACGTTTGGATTTCCCTTCTTATAAAAATCCAAAAGCATTGGATGAGGGAAGGGTAACATCGCAATAAAAGGATTTTTCGAAGTTAAGTGCAAGAAATCCAGCATTAGGGAGTACATATCTGAGCCAGGAAGGCATTTATATTTTCCATCTTTAGCTTTAGTCAATACTTCACTCACTAAGTAGCCTCTTAATTCTAAAGGAGTGTGTCTTCTCCTTAATATCTCGCTTTTGGCTTGATTATCTAATTCGGAATTGTTTATTCTACTTTCCAACTCATCAATTCTTAAGTCTAATACTCTCTTCCTGTCAGGTAAATCATAAATTATGGTACGGGTGTCCCAATAGATTGGTCTACGTCCACTAACTCCGAGGATAAAAGGATCGAGTCCAGGTCTGACATGAATATGCCATTTGAGTTGTTTTCCATTTCTTTCAACGTAAGTTCCATCATGTCGTCTTTCATAGATCATAAAATGGAGATGCTCTGGCATCATACCTCCGGGTCCATATCCTGTGTATCCTGAAAATGAAATGATGCTGCTCAAATCAACCTCTTCCCCCGGCCGTACTTTAATGGTTGATGACAAATGGACATAGCCGCTACGGTAAAGGCGACCTGCGGAGGAATGCGTGATATATTGCTCTATACCACCAATTCTTGTGTGCGCGGCTATTGCTATCCGACCTGATGCAGTTGGCGTAATTGGGGTATTGCTGGGCACCCTATAATCAATCGCTCCAAATCCGTTACTGTCCTTATGCGATAGATGCCCTTCGAAATCGTTCGGAACGCCAGTAACCACGGAAATATGCACCGGTGGACCGTTTATCAAATCCTGTTTGAGCAGGAAAGACCTCCAGTCTCTTTCTTCTATGTGCCGAGTATATCTATCATTGTCCTGCGCACACCCGCTCAATCCGATAGACAATCCTGCCAGTCCGGCTGCATATTTGAGAAATCTTCTTCTATCGGGTTCAAAAGATGGGGTATTGTAAATATAGCGACGAAGAACAAGTAATCCTGAATCGACAAGGCGAGCGTCTTTAACTGTTTCCTCGATAAGACCCGGACCATCCAAATCCTTTGGTGGCATATAGCCTCCTTAGAATTGAATTCCAGGGTTTTCTCTTTGGTAGAAGGATTTTAGCATTGGATGAGGAAAAGGCAACATCACTATGAATGGTTGCTTTGAGGTGTAAGCAAAGACTTCCAACATCAGGGTGTACAAAATATTCCCGGGGAGATATTTGTAGCCGAATTCTCCATTCTTTCCTTGATGTTTATTTAAGACCTCTCTGCCTAAATATTCCCTTAGACCTTCTGGGTTGTTTCTTCTTGATAGAATGTCTCTTTTGGTCTGCTCATCAATTTCAGTACTTTTTATTCTGCTTTCTAAAGTGTCCAAAACGTTTTGTAAATAACTTTCCCTAGTCCATGGGGAAGTTGGCTCGATTTCTGTTTTTGTATCCCAGTATACTGGTTTATTCCCGTCAATACCATATCTAAATGGGTCAAAACCTGGCTGAACTGTCCTATATAATTTTTTACTTGTGTCTTTAGAATTTATATTTTTTACTTCAGAAATTTGAAGATGAAGATGTTCTGGTTGTGCTTCTGTATTTATGTATCCACTATTTCCGGATATTGCGATTACATCCCCAAACCCAACTTTTTTTGATTTTTCCTCAATAATTCTTTCAGATAGATGAAGATATGAACTACTATATAGTCCCATATCACTTTTATGAAGCACAACCAGAATTGTTCCAGGTATATGACCTTCTCTCTTAATCCAAATTTTACCATCTTGTATGGGGGTTATTGGTGTTCCAATTGGAACCTCATAATCAACTGCCCCATAACCTTCATTCCAAGATTGTGATCTATGTCTTTCAAAATCTTGCGACCAACCTCTCCAAATTAGAAGACTAGGTCCCCTTATCAAGTCTTGTCCCATTAAATAAGCTTTCCAGTCTCTTTTTTGAAACAAATTCAAAAAAGCCTCTGCTTTCTTTACAGGACCAATAGACAATACTCCTGCTCCAACTAATCCAGCACAATATTTCAGAAATCTTCTTTTCTCGGGATCAAATGCAGGAGCATCGTTGAGATATCGAGAAAGAACAAGTAATCCTGAATCGACAAGGCGAGAGTCTCTTACTTTCTCCTCGATAAGACCCGGGATATCCAAATCCTTTGGGGGCATATAGCCTCCTAGAACTGAAGTCCAGGATTCTCTTTTTGGTAGAAGGATTTTAGCATCGGATGTGGAAAAGGCAACATCGCAATGAAAGGCTGCTTTGAAGTATAGGCAAAGACTTCCAGCATTAGGCTGTACATGAAGTGCCCTGGAAGATATTTATAGCCAACCTCTCCATTTCTTCCCTGATGCTTCTGTAGAACTTCCCTTCCGAGATAGCTTTTCAATTCTTCTGGCTTAATTCTCCTCGACAAAACCTCTCTTTTTGTCTGATTCTCTACCTCCGCCTCTTTGATTCTTTCGTCCAAAGTCTCGAATGAGCGTTGTAAGTAGCTTTCTCTGGTCCATGGATAATCAGGCTCAATCTCTGCTTTAGTATCCCAATAGATTGGCCTACGTCCATCAACGCCGAGGATAAAAGGATCAAGTCCTGGCCCGATTCCAGTCCACTTTTCATTAAGTTCAGCAATTGCGAGATGAAGATGCTCTGGCTGAGACTCTGTGTTAATGTAACCGCTGTTTCCAGATATCGCGACTATGTCCTTTAAATTTACTGCTTGGCTTCTGCTCTTATTAACTATAGAATCTAGATGCAAATAACCGCTACGATAGGATCCAAATTCGTTTTTATGTCTCAGCCATAATGAATTGCCTCCACTATGGCTTGTCTTGCTCCTGTTAAACGTCCCATAGCAAATTGGAGTTATAGGCGTACCTAGCGGAACCTCGTAATCAACAGCCCCAAATCCCTCATTTACTGGCTGTGATAAGTGCTGCTCAAAACCATTGGGTTGCCCTTTCCAGACCAAAAGCTCAGGTCCTCGAATTAGGTCTTGACCCAGGAGAGACGACTCCCAACTCCTCTTTTGAAATAAGAACGCCTCTGTTTCTGTTGCTATCCCTGTTTTAAAAAGTATGGATAGACCAGCTAACTTAGCAGCGTACTTCAAGAAGTGTCTTCTATCGAGGGAAAAGAGCGGAGCGTTCTTTCTGTAGCGCTCTAATTGAACAATTCCATCTTCAACTAATCTTGCATCCTTGACTGCATTCTCGATATATCCAATAATCTCATTATCCATGTTTTTTAGAATTCAATCTTCTTTATAAATCTTTCTTACTGGATGGGGACTACAACCCATTGCTAGACATCTCCATCTGTATCATCGGTATCTCCATT
Organism: Candidatus Aenigmatarchaeota archaeon; assembly: GCA_016202795.1. Lineage (GTDB taxonomy): Archaea > Aenigmatarchaeota > Aenigmatarchaeia > JACPZZ01 > JACPZZ01 > JACPZZ01. The sequence continues at coordinate 9,874 of JACQNY010000044.1, read as the reverse complement.
ATCAGCACCGTCATCAGGTCCACCGGGACTTCCATCATCACCACTATCCCCACCGCCACCACTGCCCCCTTGGGTTTGCGGGTTGTATGTAACCGTTATCATCTTTCCCTTGAATACAACTACCAATTTCTCGCCTACAGCCACCATATCTACGACGCTAAATAGGACAATGAGTAGGGTAACTACGGCGATAACTGCTATCAAAAGTATCTTCTTTTTATCTCCTTTAAGTTTTCTCAGAAGTCTCCTCTTTTTCCCCTGAAACATTTATGCGAAGAAGAAACCATTCTATTTAAATATTCTCATTGCCCTGTATTTTAATCCTGCGATATTTATCGACATTCCCTCGATGGAATGGCCTTCCATTCTCCGATGCACCTTAAGTATCCTCGATATTTGTTTTCCTCTTTCGCTCTTTCCCGATTTCTTTCCATTTCTCTTTCTCGTGCTCTTTCCTCTCTCTCACGCCTCTTCTCTTCAAAGTTCTCGCGCTGTTCTCTCCAGCGGTCCTTTACTCCCTCTTTGTATTCTTGAAATTCTTCTTTCATCCATTGTCCAACTCCGCGTCTTTGTTGCTGTGCTACAAGAGTCGTTGGAGGGATCCATTGTTGCCGTTCAAGGATTCTCGAATCAGCACTGGCAGAAACGCTCAAGGAGATTCCAACAGCCACTGCCAGCCAAGACAGAGCTTTCATCTCCTTTCCCCCTATAGACGCTCGGATGCAGTCCTAGCTCTCCTCGATGAAACACCATTCAACCTGAGAGCCTTGGTTGGAGCTTTTGATTCTAGGAGGGAATTTTATGCTTAGCGCTAAGCATTGTCAAAAAGTTTATTCTTTCTTGGAGCCCCAGCGAGCTTTTGCCGCTTTCTTGGCTATCTCGCTGCGCTTTTCAGGACTGAGCTTCTTTGCCCGTGCCAGGCCGCCTCTTTTTCCCAGGGATACGGCATTTGGGTCTTTTCCCTTGGGTTTGGGAGGCGACCTCTTCGCAGAAGCGATAGAGGCCTCCTCGAGAGAGATGCAAATACATCAACTTGGGTATTTTAGCTTGGCGGTAAGGATTTGGCTATTTCTTCCTTGAAAACTCGACGCGAGGAACCGCAGAATTCAAACTATTGGGCAGACGAATTCCTTCAGCCAGCTTTCGAGCCTCATATGTCAGCAAACTTGCCTTCAGCCAATGAAGAACCCAACCTGGAGGCAATTATTCTCGACACTTACAGAGTCTTGAGATCACCCAAAAGACCTATTGAAGATAATTCGCCAGAATCCGTCGATAGTCCACTCATATCATTGCGATCTTTGATTTATAGAGAAATACACGAAATTTTGCTCATCCTAACCATGATTCATGACACCATCGATAAATTGCATACTGCCCATATGGAGATGTTAGAACTCTTGAGGCAACATCCCCCCATACCTAATGATGATTTATCTCCCGAAACTGTGCGTAGGCGAGAACTAGGGCGGGTACATTTCGAATTGACCCCATTCTTACGGATACACATCAAGACTCTCTATGAATGGCTTTATCATCTCAAGGAGCACTTAGAGAAAAGCGAAACAATACGAGCATTAATTTCACCGAGTCTATGGCTCAGGCTAAAGGCCATCTGCGATTTCAGAAGCTTAATCATTACTCATCCAGATTTGAGTTTATCAAATGCGAGTGCCGGGTTGAGGTCCACAGGCAACCATAAAAAGGTCGAACTTATTCTAATGTCGCCGAATCCCTCCCCTCTCACCCTAAATCAGCTGGAGCAATTGTTCTACGAATGCGTAGAAGAGCTAGACCCAACTGACAGAGAAGAAAAGAACTTCTTTGAAAGAGCGGCGATTCTCTACAGAAATCTCGACAGGTTCAGGGACAGTCGGAGAGCGAAGGTAGTATCCTTTATAAGGAAAAATGGTGCGATCACTGACACTCCTCTTCAACTTGCCACTTTTATCCACCAATTAGCCTGGGAATTAGTCCCTAAACTTCATGCACTTTGACATTACCGTCTTGACAATTTTAATTCCCCCAATTATTTTCACTCATGATAATTCCGCTCTCTTTCCATCTCTCTTTCTGGAGCCAAAATGCCCGCCTTGGACAAAGCAAGAGAATTGCTCTCAGAGATTGATTCCCAGATAGCAGATGCGCAGAAATCCCTTAAAGAGCTTAGCGCTCAACGAAAAACTATCGCCAAGCTTGTCTCTACTCTAGGGGGAACAGGAAGAAGCACTTCCAAGAGAGGTCGGCCGAAAGGAAAAGCACGAGGCAAGAGAACAGACTGGAATAAGGTCGTTGCGAGCTTCAAGGGCTCATTCTCGATTGACGATCTCGTCAAGGCATCGAAGAAGGCCAAGGGCACCGTCAACCAAGCCATTCAGAACTTGAAAAATGCAGGAAAAATTAAGAGCACTGGAAATAGAGGAGAGTATCAAAGGGCAGGCGTTGCATCAGCCAGGCCCAAGTCCTCGAAGAAGAAGGTAGCCAAGAAGAAAGTTGCAAAGAAATTGGCTGCTCCGAAGCAGCCAATTCCTGCTACTGCGCAAAGTCAAGGGGAAGTAAAGAAGGAATAGCCTGTAGATGACGAATATAACCATGCTGCATATTTTCTAGCGATAGTCCCTATATTTGCATCATATGACATATTTTTTTGTAACTCTTAAATCCCGGGAAGAATATATCTGAATATATTCGCTCCTTCGCACTGGCCGTAGAGATAGCCACAAGTAAAACAATCATCCTTTCTCTTGTTAATTCTGATATTCACATTGCCACGCAGACCGTAATACGTTAGATGATGATTAGGTTCTCGAAGTCCAGTTACCAAAACCAGAAACTCAGTTACCGCAAGGTTTGCAATGACACCGTTAAGTGAAATTACAGCCGGAGCATTGGTGATATCTGGAAGACCATATCCATGGGCACGCCGTGATTCTCTGGTTTCAGGTGATTCCAGTTCCCATTTTGCGCGATCCATATCTATCTGTTGAGCGCAATCAAGGCAATAATCTCCATCTCGGGAAATTACGACACGGCCGTCGAAACTTGTTATCTTATCGCCTTCGGGAATTATTTCGGTAGCGGAATCGATCAAAATTCTTTTATAGGCGGAAGCTAACTCCATCAGGACCAGCCGAGGTCCGTCATGGTCAACACATCCAAAAATGATCGGACATTCGATAAGTGCTTTAATTGCGTCAGCGGAACGGAGATTCTTCAAGATTGGCTGAACTTTTGCTTTCGGGTTGATATTTCGGATCTGCCGTTCTGATACTACCGTCTTTAGCGTTTTCTCTTCGGCATCCTGTGAAGTAGCTCCAATTAACCGGTTCAGATTAGAGATATCAACGAAGTCGTCGTCAATGAGAACAAACGATCCAACGCCAAGATGGGCTAGCGCCTGGACGATTTGCGAACCAATACCACCGAGACCGACGACGGCAACGTTTGCCGACTCAATTTTATTCTGCCCCTCCTGGCCGAATGCCAGAATTTGCCTTGAATAGCGGTTAAACTCCATAGCGATTTCCAAAGTAGAATGGAGGAATAAGGCGAGACCAAGTGTTGCGTGGTGTGATAGAGATTGGTGTGCTTCCTGTAATGCAAATCTCATCAACAGTTTGTGCGTCTTTAAAATCCCCATGCCAGATTACTGCATCGACCGATGATTCTCCCCATACCATTGCTGTAAAGGGTTTCCCGTCAAGTTTCCACTTTACGTACGTTGCGAATTCTCTGATTCCACGACGGTCGCTTGGGGAAAACCAAACATTATCTTTTGATCCGGGATGTGAATGACAGTCTATTACAGCAAGATTCCTATCCCTCGCTATTTTCATGATTTTAGCACGCTCGGCGTCGGTCATTTCCAAATAAACATCCAGTTGCGCTTGCCAGCCGGACGGTGGGATAAGGTATACGTCGACGGCCTCAATGCGAAGCTCTGTGGAGCTTTCGATGGGGCGGGCGAAAATAAAAGCACCTTGCTCGACTTTATTTTTGAACAGGTGCTGATATAAGGCACTCTCTATGTTTTGTGGTATAGCGACGACGTATTTTAGGTTGCTTCGATGCCTTCCAGGCACAAGTTCACTCCTCTGAGAAAAGAAAGAAGATTATCACCTCCTTCAATTGTGGCAGTCGGTTTCCACCTAACAGGGTGCCAAGAAAACCATGCCCAGTTGCCAGGGATGGGAGCGGGACCGCTGCTGGAATTCGAACCTATTCTTAGTCCAGGCGGTTCGGCTCCTCCGCTTAGCCTAAGATCGCCGTCCACAAAAAAATCATCAGGACCAGTATTCGGATAGCCCGCAGGAATAGTGAAGAGCAACTGCGTCCGCTCTTTGTTATAGCGATTTGGCGGCAAGGGATAATCGGGAATGAGCACCCAGTTCAGATGCTCACCGTGCTCCAGTTTTGGATACTTCTCCCGCATCAATTCTATTTCTCTTGCGACCCTCTCGTGCACTCTACCCTCGCTTGTACTTAGAGGCCCGCCCGTGGCGATGCCCCGGTTGGATGACGATGACCTCATCCTCGGCAAGTGTCCGCTCCGTCCCGTCCGGACTCTCCTGGATAACGGGCAATTCAGCAGGGAGATCCCCCAAGATCCTGATTTCTTGGGTAGTTATAGTTTCCCGCTCCCATGGATATTCCTTCCCCTCAATGTTCACAAAAAACTTCTTACCTGCCTTCTGGTCTTTCTTAGCCGCCACTTCCATTCCGGTTCCTCCTTTTTCCGTTGAAATCCAATCCTGAAACAGTATAATAGTCGCAGGTGGCGTTGTCAACACCAAAAGGAAATTGCTGTCCTTATACGGGAATTCGCCTGGGGAGAGATGAATGAATCTTTTCGAGTATGTGGGCCAAAGAATCAAGGATTTGAGGGCAAATTACAGCGAGGGAGAAGGAGTTTCCCAAGAAGCGCTTGCCAACGCCCTTGAGGTTTCCACCAATACAGTTTCTCGCTGGGAAACGGCCACATACCGCCCAACTCTTGAGGATCTAGACAAATTGGCCCGTTTCTTTGGGAAATCTATCCTAGAATTCTTTCCACCGGAGGAAGCACAAGCCAATGACCAGCTTGCAGCCCTCCTTCGTGCTGCCAAACAACTTGCACCAGATGATATCGATGAACTGCGAAGGTATGCTGAATTTAGACGCGCTCGAAGCCTATACAGAGGAGGTGCACGACCACGTCCAGGACGAAAGAAAAGACAACCCACATGAAAAGATCCGAGTATTATGAAGAGCTTAAAGAACTTGCTCGAAATATAAGGGCTGAGTACAAACTAACCACACCCAAAGTGCTCCTCTCAGACCTTCGCCGAATTTACAAAGCCTATGGCATCCGTGTGGACTTGTGGCCGCACAAGCTCAAAAATTTGCGAGGTGCATATTTTGGTGATGACCTTGGTCCCACAGTAATGCTCGCAAAGAGATTACCAAAAGAACCAAGAATTTTCACGATGGCACATGAACTTAAACATCATCTTGTAGACCGCGACAAAGGATACTCGTATTGTGATCCCTCGAATCAGTCAGAACCCATCGAAATTGGGGCAGAAGTATTCGCAGCTGAGTTGATTTTTCCAGATTCCGACTTCATTGAAGTCATGGGGGAAACGAGCGTTGGATTAAACGAGTGCAAACCTGAAACCATTGTGCACTTGAAACACAAAACCGGAACAACCATGAGTTATGCTGGTTTGGTTAAAAAAGCTGAATTTCTTGGATACGCGGTTCCGGGGATTCTGCAAGGGATCAAGTACAAGAAGCTGGAAGAAGAACTCTTTGGAGAACCTCTCTACAAAAAACTAGCTCGATACCGTCGAAAATTCTGACTCCACAACTATTTCTGTGCAGTCAATCCAACAACACGGCAACCTGGAATCTCTTGTTCTAATTGCACCGCGACCTTTCTAATTGTTTCATACGGAAGGCCAATAACGCTCTTGGAAGGATCAAGAGGGTCAAAAACTTGAACAATAATTTGGCCACTTCCTTCTACCAAGAACAAACTTGCATCCAATCCATATTCTTTACATATGCTTCGCGCAGATTCTTGCAATTTTTGCAAGTCCAATTTTATTCCCACTCAATCGTTGCAGGGGGTTTGTTCGAAACATCAAAAAACACCAAATCAACTCCATCTAATTTCAAAATTTCCTTCTCCATCTCCCGTATAACAGGGAGGGGCAACTTAGAGAATTCTGCCGTCATACCATTGATAGAGCAAACTGGCCTAAGAACAATCGATTCTCCGTTAGAGGAAGCTCTGGATACAGGAATAAGCACAACTGGAAATTGCCATACATCTAGCATCAGATCTCTATCACCCAAAATCTTATGAACTGTAGCGTCAGTCTCTCTCAAGAGATTCAAACGTTCTTCCGTTAAAAATGCCTTGTGAATCCGAAGGTCACCCACCACTACTGATTTATCAAGGCAGAATATCACCCTATTAATGTCAATGCACTGGTTTGTAATGTTTGTCGATATCTTGCTTATCGCTGTGAGATCAGCGGCATTACCCCCGATAACGGCAACGTTTGAATAACTCCTACTGTCCCCTTGAACACCTACACTCCTAACTGAAAGAATGCAGCTAGAATACCCTACAGCCTTGGCAATGCGTCTAAGTTTTCTGTGCGTTCGCGCTGTTGCTCCTTCCTCCGCACACAGTACCCTAATCGCTAACCCCGGACCGGGGAAAGGATGTCTGTCAGTCAATGACTTAGGCAACCCCAATGAACAACCCAGCTTCCTTACTTCATCTTTATACAATTCCCTCAACGGCTCCACCAATCTTTTCTCTTTTTCTAACTTCAGAATGGCAGGCACGCGATTATGGTGTGTTTTAATCACCGCAGATGCCGAAGTGCCACCAGACTCTATCGTATCAGGATAAATAGTCCCTTGTCCGAGCACCCAATTCTTAGATTTAGATTCAAGCCCTTCAACAATTTCTTCTTGAATTTCAAAGAATAATTTCCCAATCCTATTTCTCTTTTCCTCAGGATCTACAACATCCCCAAGTGCATTTAGGAATTTTGAGCTTGCATCGATAATTCTCATGTTAGGCAACCCTAATTTCCTAAACATATTTCTAAGATCAACACTCTCATTTTTGCGCATAAATCCTGTATCAACATAAAGACCTTCCAGACTCTCATGAGGTAATGCCCTACTACACAATGTATAAGCAACAGTAGAATCAACTCCACCACTTACCAGAAAGTATACTTTCCTTCCTTTGGCAACCTGGCGAATTTGAGCGATAATCTTCTCGCCCAAACCAGCTGGGTCCCAATTCTGCTTGGCCTTGCATATTTTGAACAAAAAATTTTCCAAAATAGTAGTACCACGCGTCGTATGGGTTACCTCTGGATGAAACTGCAATCCATAAATTCGTCTTTCAAAATCTGCAACAGCGGCATTCTTACAATCCTCTGTTCCGCCAAGAGTTCTAAAACCAGCAGGAAGCTTCGTGACCGAATCCCCATGACTCATCCAAATCTGTTCATTCTTCGACAAGCCTGAAAAAATAGAATCCGACTCCATTATTCTTATATTTGCTATGCCGTACTCTTTCCTCTTGCCCGCTTTGACTTCACCACCGAGCATTTGCGTTATGAGTTGATGGCCATAACAAATACCAAGAACGGGCTTTTGCAACTTAAAGACATCAGCTTTAATTTGAGGGGCATTATGTTCATATACACTATGGGGTCCGCCTGAAATAATAATACCGCCAAACTCCTTAAGTCTCTGTGCACTAACATCTATAGGTAAAATTTCAGAGTAAACCCCCAGTTCCCTAATCTTTCTCGCAATTAGGTGACAATACTGACCGCCAGAATCAAGAACTGCAATTCCAGGCATTGACACATTCCTCCGGAGAACCTTATCGGTACGCCAAGGTAGAGTGCGAAATCTCACTAATCACATCTACCTTTTACACTTATTTGCATATTCCTAAAACAACAACACCCTCCTTAGCCCATTTCTCTTCGTTCTCTCTTTTCTTGATTGCATACATCTTTAAATATCTTTCCTTACCTTTGTCCGAATATATCATTTCCCATGATAAGCTCTTATTCTTATCGTATACACTTGCAACTGGGCCCTCAGACGGGAGCACCTTTCCCGGAGGGAATACATACTTTAGCCCATTCTCGGCTTTACACCAGTCAACCTGAAATCCCTTGAGATGCCAATCTGCATCGCGCAAAGGCTTCAAAAAAGCGATGACAATGTTCGGCACCATGATCTCACTTAGTCTTCGAAAAATGACTTCCTTAGATACTTTGAAATACTCCGCTAGGAAAAAGGGATTCCAAATATCCATGGTCATGGATTTAAGTTTCTCCGTCGGCACTAGCATTTCGCCTGCAGCACGATTGCATAAAATTTCTTCCTGCGCATACCAAAGCCTGAAATCATAATTGGTTCCTGCGCGCCACCCTAAATTTGAAGTTTCTAATTCAAGAAAGAATGTATGGGCGATTTCATGACATATCGAAAATCTAGTATGTGCTTTTTCATGGTACAAGTCATAATACTGCCTGTTGATACATATCGAATACCCATCGGGGGCGGGAAAAAGACGAGCATCCCATTCTATGTCATGAGAAAATATACGCTTGATGCCTCGCGCAGTGCATAGCGGCTTTATTTGTACTGGAACTGACTCTACATTCGCTTGCTTGAGAAGCTCACGTACCTTCACTCGAATAGCTGCAAGGGGAGTTTCTTGTTTCGTGGATATCATCATTGCATCCACAAGAGGAGAATAAGATTTCCGCAACGGGCGGGCGTTCATTTGACGGATTCTTGAGACAACACTAGTTGTAAGAGACGGCCCATGCGCACGGTGTCATAGCAAACCATTAGCTCACCGTAGCGACGGAGAAATGACGGTTTAAAAAGAAACGTTCTCTGTAACCAATCAATTAAAACCTTCCTGTCAAGAACAGGTTGAAACTTGAAAGGTTCCTTGGTTTTTTCGCAGAAAGTTCCACAAAAGAACGTGTCTGTCGGAAGGCTGACACCAGACTTTCGAAGTCCGATTGCTTCTTGTTCGAATCGAAGTTCAATTGCTTCTTGCTCAGAGGAGGTACTAATCAATGGGAAGATCCAGCCTATGCCCTCTGACAGGATTATCCCTTTCTTCCCCCGATAATTGAAAGTCCCTTCCCAGCGTGCTTCCTCTAGCCTTATGGGTACTTTTTCAGCATAGCGACTTTCTGTATAGTGGCTCCTCATCCCAAAGCTCCGAGGGCGGTTTGAATGAGGGTAAAGATAAAAAGGAAGCCAATCCTTAAGAAAAGGAGGGCGGATACTTGAATCTAATCTCTTGCCAACGTCCAGTTCACTTATCTCGGAAGGATAACCCCATGCGCAAAAAAATGTACCACATTCCTACTGACAAGAAAACTCCCGCCCGCCGCGAAGCCTCCGACCATTCAGGCCGACCCTTGTAAGTAATTGAAATTACTTGTAATTTTAAATTGAACGTTTACCTTTCTGCCAAAAATCCCTTTCCCGTGTCCCTATGAGGCGTTGTAAGTCCGGTGTTAACCCAAGAATTTTTCGGAGAGCTTGAATTGCTGCTTCCAGGCCCACAGAAGCCCTCTGAGCGGCTTTCCCTCTCCAGGGGTGCCACAAGGGGAGCCCCCTACCCTGCCCTTATCCACTTCCCCTTCCAATCCACGGCAAATTCCAGCGAGGGATAGTCTGATTTTCCCCTAGGGGTCACCAAGTTTCATCATCAAGCAAGAGAAGACCCCGCCGGATGCCGGCGGGGTCTTCTTCTTTCAGCTTGCTTCCTTATCTCCACCCGGGTCCCGTGACGTAGCCCCGCAGGTAGCAGACC
>JACQNY010000041.1 GCA_016202795.1 Candidatus Aenigmatarchaeota archaeon | reverse complement strand
CGCAAAAGCTTTATATTTGTACGAATAAATATCCTTTTAGAATAATACAATTAACAGGTGGATTAATGCCAATCAACGTAAAAGATGTTTCTGAAGTTTTCGGGAAGGATGTTTTTACCGATAAGGGCGCTTATTGTGGCAAGATATCAGACCTTGAATTTGACCTGACAAAGTACAAGATTCGCGCTGTTGTTATTGAGGCTATTAAGGGTTCTTATTTGGCCCAGATCGTGGGTGGCAAGCGCGGCGTTATTGTTCCGTTTCCGATGGTTCAAGCTGTAGGCGATGTTGTTGTTATCAAGCACATAACCGCGCCGACAAACGACATGACCGAGGAAGCGTCCGCTTCTGATGCTACATTGCCAGAGTAAAAACAAGCTTTTTTAAATAGCTGACAAATCATTGGCTATGAGCAGGGGTCTGAAAGGCTCTTTATAAATGCAAATTTCTTATCCATTCTTTTTCAGTCTTTTCCTGCGCTTATTTCCTGGGCTGCTTTCAAGCTGGGCCTGTTCAGAAACTCGTTTATTTCAGCCTCCTTGGCCTTTACCGCAATCCGAATTAAAAACTGCTCAATTTCGCTTATCATTTTATCACCTAAGTTAGATTGTGCGGCCGTGATAATCCGATTTTCGATTAAACGGAGTTCCGATACGAAGAAACGAGTTCCGATACACATCTAAACAAGGTTTTTGTCCTTCAATATCTGCTTGACGATTTTCACGGTTTCTTTTTTTGAGGTTTCTATGTCCATGTTTGTTGTGTCTATAATAGCATCGTAGAACGAAGGATCAGACCCATCCGTTCCATAAAGTTTCATATATTTCGCGGAGTCGCTTGTGTCGCGCGCATCAAGTTTTTGCCGCGCCTCTGTGACACTAATTTTTTCGCGCTTTGCGACCCTTTCGGATTTTGTTTCCATGTCGCAGTCAAGCATTATACGGCAATCTGCATGGTTCCCTGCGACCATGCCAGACATGCGCGCGTCGATGACAACGCCGCCGCGCATCGAAAGTTCGAGGCTTTTTTTTTCTATCTGATAATCTATTTCATCCTCCCGGGTTGCGGAGAATTTTTCCAGTTCCATGCTGCGTTCCTTTGCGATGCTCCTGAATATTTCCCCCATGACGATTTTTTCTAGTGAGAGGTCTTTTGCGACAGCCTCGGCCACCGTGCTTTTACCGATTCCAGAAAGGCCGGAGATTGTTATCGTCAGGCCTTTTTTCTTTATACGGTTTTCCATCAGTCTCTCATGGTTTTCCAGAAAGGGCAGGAAAGTTTTGGTCAAGAAACATCACTTCATGTTTTCATCGATTGTCTTGATGCATTTCAATGCGTCTATTTCCTTTCCTGGCGTGTCAATTATGACTGTGCCTTGCATGCCGCGGTTGATCAATTCTTTTGCGATGTTCTCGAACTTGAGGTTGGACTTTGCCATAGTCGTTGAGCCGGTCTCGCCCGACGGCCCGTATGAAAGAGTTGAGAAATACATTATAGGGCTTTTCAGGTATTCGGCCCCTAATTTTGATTCGATCTCGTCAAAAATTTTGGCTATGTCCAACTGCGATGTTAACGAGCCAGAGCCGCGCGCGTGGATTGCACCGAAGTTTATCAGCGGTTCGGTCTGGTGCGTGCTTTTCACAATTTCCAGAATATGGTTAAGGCTTCCGATGTCGGTTAGTTTGCCCATGGTTTCTATTCCGATAGGGGTATCGACTTTGAGAGAGTCAGTTATTATGTTTAACTCTTGCACAACAGCGCGGACAGCTTCCTTGTCGTACATGCCTCTGGCTTCGCCCGGTTTTATCCCGAATAGGCGACCATCCAAAATGTGCGACGCGTGACAAAACACCCGGACAGCCTCGCGGTACAGTTCTTTTTTGCGCGCATCATCCGGGCTTAGTATGGTCATAGTGTCTGCGTGAAAGGATAATTCGATGCGGTACTTCTTGGCGGTCCGGTTGATCTGCAGCAGGCCAGTATAAATTTCCTTGTAAAGGCCGGACATGCTAACTAAGCTTTTCGGGTTGTTCGGTGCGGCTAACACGTTCTGCGGAACAACCAGAGAGCGAAAACCGAATTTGTAGCAGGTTTTTAGAGTTTCAACGACGCTGCCAAACTGGCTCGGAACGACCAACTCGACCTCGCGAAAACTGTCTTTCAGGCCTATGTTTATGCCTGACCTCTCCTGGATTTTGAGGTTTCTTTTGCGTTCCTGGTCAAGTATCATAGTATAGTATTGGTGGTTTTCGGATAAAAGCAGTTCAACCAGACAGTCGGATATATTAGCAATTACGGCGACTATTATTTTATGGCGTTTAGTTTTGGGGAGTTCCTAAGAAAGGTTGTCCATGTAGCGGGCGTATTGGCGGTTCCGATTCTCTACCAGCTAGGAGCCGGAAAAACAGCGGCGTTGTTCTTTCTTTTAGCGGCTAGCCTTTACGTCTACCCGCTTGTTGTCAGCGCATTGGACGCAACGCCTTTAGGAAGGTTCCTGAGGGCTTTAAGAGGCGTATTGGATTTTCTTGAAAGGAAAGGTCACAGGCGCTATTACGGAGCGATAAGCTTTTTTGTCAGCATAGGCGTGATAGTGCTACTGTTTCCTGCGAAAATAGCGTCGCTTTCGATAATTGTGCTTTGCGTGGGCGACGGCATTTCGACCATAGTAGGAAGAGCGCTCGGCAAAAATAGGCTATTCCATAATCGGTCCAAGTCGTGGGAAGGCTCAGTTTCCGGTTTCGTAGCGTCTACAGCAGCCTGTACGCTAATAACAAACTTGCAGATGGCGTTGTTCGCTTCGTTCGTGGGCATGTTAATTGAATCTTTTGACACGAAAATCAATGACAATTTTTCGGTTCCTTTGGTCGTCGGCGTCACTTCTTATCTGGTTTCTTATGCTGGTTGGTTGGCAGTTTAAACATGTGTTTACCAAGATCGATTTTGCCATTTTTTACGATTATCCCGTCTTTCTTCAGTAGCTTTATTTTTTTATCGATTCGTCCGTTATAACCGCCGATCCGACCGTCGGACATAACAACTTTGTAGCACGGGTATTTTGCTGGAAATTCGTTTGAGTGCATGATTGTCCCGACTGCGCGCGGATGCGTTTTCGCAACTTTTGCCAGTTCTTTGTAGGTCGTAACTTTTCCTTTCGGTATTCTTTTCAAAAGCTCAATAACCTTGTGCATTTTTTCCCAACACCTTCGAGATTTCTGCCATTTCCTCGCCTTCCAAGGTGAAAACGCGGCGCGATTCCAGCCCTGAAAGTTTAACAGATCTTAATTCCTTTTTGTTCAACTTAAGAATTTTCGAGGAATGGACCAATGCGTTTCGCACAGTCTGTTTTTTGTGCTGGAACAACAACGCGACGATTTTAAAGAAAAACTGTTCGTCATTTAAGTTGTACGGTTTTTCTTTTCTAGGCTTTAGTGAGACTATAGCCGAATCAACTTTCGGCTGGGGATAGAAGCTTTCCTTGGAAACGGCCATCATAATCTCCGCATCTGCGAAATAATTTGTCATCACGGAAAGGCGCGAGTACTCTTTGGTGCCTGGTTTAGCGACCATCCGTTCGGCGAATTCTTTCTGGTAGCATACTATTGCCAGTTTAAAATTTTTCTCCAAAAGCGCAAAAGTTATCTGCGAGGATATTTCATAAGGTATGTTAGCAACAACCTTGTCGAAATCAATTTTTTGTACAAGGTCCAGTATGTCACCCTGCACGATCTCGATGTTCACGCTTTTTTCAAAGCGCGTTTTCAGGTAAGACGCAAGCCTTTTATCCAGTTCGACGGCAACAACCTTGCGCGCCTTTTCGGAAAGCTTTTCGGTAAGAAAACCAAAACCCGCGCCTATGTCTAGGACTATGTCTTCACGGCACAAATTGGCGAAGCTAACTTCAGAATTTATGACATTCTCATCTATTAGGAAATTTTGAGACAGCTTTTTCGAAGGCTTGATTTCCATCGAAGAAAGCAATTTTTTTATATCGTACATTCCAAATCCCTGTTAGCAAGAAGCATACCGTATGCTGTATCGGTATGCTTCAGTTTGCCGGAGGTCTTTGGAAACCCCAAAGTATTTTTGGTCTTCCAGACCCGTTTATTGCTGTCTCGGAATATTGCCGGCCACGAAAAGCTTGTATTTATCCTTGTCCTCGAGTTCGTCAAGAATTCTCCTTATTATCATTTTCCTCGGATCCGGAAGCATTTTGACGCGGCTTGATATTTCGGCGAAAGATTCAAACGGTTTCTCTTTACGCGCCTCGATTATGGCCCAGAGATGTTTTTTGCCGACACCGGGTATTAGTTCTAATTGATGTAAACGGTTCGTAACAGGTCCGGCTTTTGAGAAGAAATCAACGAACCTTTTCTGGTCAGCGTCAACAAGCTTTTCAACAACGTTCTGCAATTCCTGTTTTGAAGACACGGTTAGGTCTGAATAGTTCATGCGGCCGTGGATGTATTTGACCCTGTCGCGTTTTCCTTCGCCGATGTAAACGCGTTCGCCCACCTTGAGCTCCATATCTTCCCTGGGTATCACTTCCAAAAGGGAGAAATACTTCTCACCAATCGTCTGCGCTATCGGTTCGGAGCGTTGCATACCAACCCGTCCCCGGGGGAGGAAATCTATGACAATAACCCATTCGTCTCTCATCGAACACACCAACTGTATATAAACACGGCTGCTTTATTCATAGTCATTCCCGAGATTTATAAAGTTAAGAGATAAATTAAAACTGTTGATTTTTAATGGATTTCCAGAAGAGGCTGCCTGCGATTGAAAAGGCGATAAGCGAAATTGATCCTGAAAAGGACATACGCGTGAAGATCGTCGGCAAAGTTGTGGGTCTGGGGCCGGATTCTTTAGTAATAGACGACGGCTTCGGAAGCGTTCAAGTAACGACGGATCCGGAGATAAACGTGGAATCGTTAAAGACCAGCGACAATGTCCGTGTAACCGGTCGCGTGTTCGCCTCGGAAAACGGGTTTGAATTGCGCGCAGAATCACTGCAAAACGTAAACGGCATTGATATGGAGCTTCTGAAAAAAGTCAGGGACATGGAGAAAGGCGTCGATGTTTGAGATAACAACTGCGGACGTGGACATGCTGAAGAATTCAATAGGCATAGTAGCGGAAATTATTGACGAGGGAATTTTCCGTATAAGCAAAAGCGGTTTGAAATTCGTAGCTGCAGACCGCGCCCTGGTGGCTGTGGTTGATTTAAGCATAGCGACGGCGGCCTTTGAAAAGTTTGAAGTAACAGAAGACACTTCGGTTGGCGTAAACATGAATAATTTCGTTTCAGTCTTGCGCCGCGCCTCGGCAGGCGACAAGCTAACGCTTAAAAAAGAGGACGGAAAAAACAGGTTAAAGGTGATAATAGCCGGCGCGTCGACGCGCCGTTTTGAGGTTCCGATAATCGATATGGTTGAATCCGAGCTACCGCCGACCGATAAACTTGAGTTCTCATCTTCGGTTGAATTAAAGTCTGATGTGCTGGCCGAAGGGATCGCGGACGCAGAGATAATTTCGGACATAGTTATTTTTGAGGCGTCTTCGGAAGGCTTTAAAATAAGGTCGGAAGGGGATTCTTCGATAACCGAATTGGAGCTGGAAAAAGGCAATCCTTCGCTGGTTAAACTCGAGTTAACGAATAACACGAAATCCGGCTACCCTCTAGACTACTTAAAAAAAATGGTAAAGGCCACGAAACTCGCGGATACGGCGGGCATAAAATTTTCCTCTGATTTTCCCATGAAAATGGAATTCGGCAGCGGCGACAAATTCAAAATGTCCTTTGTCCTTGCGCCGCATATGATCGAGTAATAAGGAACGCCATAGCAGACTGAAGCATACCGTCGTGAACTGAAGCATATCGATACAGTATACGATAT
>JACQNY010000004.1 GCA_016202795.1 Candidatus Aenigmatarchaeota archaeon | reverse complement strand
CGGGCGGAGGTGCGCCTCATTAAAGATAGTTCGGAAGCAGATATCAATCAAAGCGCCCCGACTGTCCTCGCGCAAGGGGATTCTAGGTCTGACGCGAGGGCGGAGGTGAGGCAGCAACGATTCTATGACGGCGCCCAAAAAGTGAAGCTGCCCTATGGGGGTATAAAATTTGCGTTGGGTCAAGCAGACATCGAAAAAATATATGCGCTGGCAGCTATTTCGCGCAGGCTGAATCATCATGAAATTAAGGGCTATATTTATCTGGATCCCAGGCGGAATGATCAACCGGTTGTTGATTTCGCGCGCATGCAGCACATCTTAACTGTCCGGCCGGATAAGCTTCGTTCTTCAGAGGGTCATTTAGCAGATTTTGATCAGATCGCCGAAACGGTGAAGAATCTTTTGTATCGTGGCGAGACGGCGGAACTTGCTCAATGGGTGGACCAGCTTCCTGAACCTTTTGATCCCAGTCTCATAGATGGTATAGCAATATCTTCCGAAGCTACGGTACGTGAAGGAGACAAAATACGGGCCTCAATCTATGAAACATCGGGTTTTCGAAAACGTGTCGGTGAAGCTGCGGAGCGTTTTTATGGTAATCCTTATTTTCGTCGCCACATGATTAATATCCACGTCCACCCTTCATTTCAAAAGCCGATTCAAGATCAAATTCAACTGCAAAAGCACCGCTTTGAAGAAGCTCTTCAGTCATTACAGAGCGACCCTATCTATTTGCGGAGTGTTGAAGCGAAAGAAACGCGCGGTGGAGAGGAAATGATCAGTAGGGTTTTGAAGCTTCTTAAAGAAAAGTTTGCCCCCGGTCAGGACATTTCCTCGCTCAACGGACAATTAACGGTACTCGAAGCAGTTTCAAAATTAAAAAAAGATTCTGCTTCAAGCGCGTTTGTATCCAAAGTAATTCGAGCTTTTTATCTATGGTATAAAATTGGTTATTTGCAGGGTCTTCTCAATTTTCCTCTCGATTTTCCTTCTATCGGTGACATTACACGCGGTTTGGAAGAAGATTTTCCCGCTGTCATCATTATAGATCAAGCAAATCCGGACAATGAGTATACAGTCCGGATTTACCCATATCAGTTGACAGACGGACTTATTTTCAAGAGCCAAGAATGGAGTAAACGGGAAAGGAAATTAGACGTTTCACATCATGAATTATACAGCGAACCGTATAATCGTGAGCCTATCAAAGATTCTATTTATCTCGATCGGATTAAGACCCTGCGCGATGGAATGGCGCTTAATCATGAAATCCGCGAAACAATGCTCCGTTTTCGAGGCAATGTGCAACGCATTTCTCTCAGAAAATCACAGGCCGGCGTTAACGTAAATGCTGTTTCTGGGTCTCTTTCCGGTTGGGGGTTCATGATGGGTCAAGCACTGGCCGACTTTGTACGCAGGCAAAGCCATCGACCCGCGCTGTACGCCGTAGAATTGCTTATTGAATTTGCGCCTACCCCAGGGCTTAAAAAAATATTCCTCAGGCGGCTCATCCAAGATTTGGGAGCCTATGAAGATTATATCAGCGAGGATAGCCTAGAATTTCATCAGCGCATAACGCGTTTATTGGTCAACAACGGTTACTTAGCTTTCGAGACCCTGCTTAGAGAATTTGTCCGTTCTCGTGACCGTCGGAAGATTTCAAGATCACAGCTCCTCAGGTATCTTTTTCATTTTGTGGATCCTCAACCGGTTTCCGGTGTCAAGATCAATGATAAAACAATGATGCAGCTCGTCAGAATTTATCAAGGCCAAAAATTGGATGATCATGCGAAAGAGTTCATGCCGAAACTATTCGCCTCTTTTGTTGCTTCGGTGTCAAAGAAAACTCAATCCAGGGTTGTTGCAGCATTGGATCGCGTAGCCATGGATCAGAGGGGTCAGCTCCATGTGCGGCGAAGTGCGGTAGCGGCCTTAGGTGAAATTGGACACTTAGCTATCACTGTGGCACGTGATCTGGAAACTTTAGAGCAACACCCGCCAAACCAATATTTCGGTAGCGTGGTTCATAACGCTTTGGCAAATATTCGCCAAACGGTACCGGGTACCCAGGGGGCAGACAACATCCGCCGGGCGGAGGTGCGCCTCATTAAAGATAGTTCGGAAGCAGATATCAATCAAAGCGCCCCGACTGTCCTCGCGCAAGGGGATTCTAGGTCTGACGCGAGGGCGGAGGTGCCGTCGGCGTTCCCGCCGACGACTGCTCGGGACGTGAATCCAGCCGATTCACGCTCCGAGCTGCGCTCGGCTACGCAAATTACGGTTCCGTTTGGATCACACGTTAGAATCGGCGGTGCTTACATAATTTCATTTCGCAGATTTGATAGTACCCACGGAGAAATCGAAGTCGTTCAATTGCCCGGGCCACCATTGAAGGAAGGTCAGCCGAAACAGCAAACTGACAAACAACAAATTGATGTTGTACTGAAAGTAGAAAATGACAAGTGGGTAGATATTGCTGATGGTAATCATGCCGTTCGAGTCAAGATCTCCCAGATCGGCGGGACGATCCTGTTGCCACGCTACCTCCCAGCTTTTGAAGTTCAGAAAGATCTTCCCGTTACTTCTGCAAGACCTGAAGCTCAAGTGAGTCATACGGAATCTCCTGTTGACTGGAAAAGAAAAAGGGACGATTTTCTCAAGCGTCTTGGAATTGATCCAGCGCATTTCGCGAAACCCCATATCCCTGTTCCGAAGGTTCCAAATCTAAGAGTGCGTTTGAAGGCCGAAGATTTATCGAGCATTGAGGTCTTTTTATTTGACGATGCTGAATCAGAGCAGAATGACAAGCCTCGATTGGATGTCCGGTTTTCGCTGGTAAATCCGGGTCGTGGGATCACTTTGTATCTGAAACAAGGTGTGAAAATACCGGAGGGTCATATCCTCCGAAGTCAGATTGGTGTAATCAGGGCCTTAGTTGAGCAAGTCGCAAAAGAACTGGAGGTTCCTTTTATTGATCGAACGCCTCGTTCTGAAATCCGCCTTGCGTTCCCAATAAGTGTTTATCCTCACGCAACTGATTTGAAATCTGACGTGAGGGCGGAGGTGCGCCTCATTAAAGATAGT
>JACQNY010000045.1 GCA_016202795.1 Candidatus Aenigmatarchaeota archaeon | reverse complement strand
TACCAAGGTTATCGGATAGTTCATCATGCTGCCCCAGAAGCCGGGATACATCAGGTTCATCATCGACGGCTGTCCCATCATGCCGTGCCAAATGATGCCGGTCAGCGCAACTACTGAACCGAACAAGCCAGTCGCTACAGTTACGATTTTCTCGTCAAGTTCATGCATAAATTTTGCTTTTATCGTCGCCAAATTTTACACCCCCACCAAGATTATTAATTAGGTCTGGGGTATATAAAAAAGCCTACCAAGTTATTAATCATGGCTACGGATCCCGTATGCGGAATGCACGTGGACGAGAAGAACGCCGTTTACAAAAAGGAAAAAGACGGCCAGACATATTATTTTTGCAGCGAAAAATGCTTGAAAGAGTTTGAGCAGCCTGAGATTGAGTATGAAAAATTGAAACAGATTACGCTATTCAGTTCCGTGCTTGCCATTATAACCTTGCTGCTTACTTATTTTCCATTACTTCCTTTGTTACCGAATAACGTCTGGTTATTCATCTTTGCCACACCAGTCCAATTTATCGGCGGCTGGAGATTCTACAAAGGGACATTAGACGCGTTAAACGCGAAGTCTGCGAACATGGACACGTTGATAGCGCTCGGAACTTCCGCGGCGTGGCTTTATAGCGCTCTTGCAACTTTTTTGCCCCAAACGTTCAAAGGCGAGCCGTATTTCGACACGTCTGCGGTCATTATTGCACTGATACTTGTTGGTAAATTGTTGGAAGAGATAGCGAAAGGCAAGGCGTCCGAATCGTTGAGAAAGCTTATTGACCTAAGGCCGAAAACCGCTACAGTTATCAGGAATGGCAAGGAGAATGAAATTCCTATAAGCGAGATAGTCGTGGGGGACGTGATGTTGGTAAAGCCCGGGCAATCGATACCGACGGACGGTGTTATAGCCGAAGGCCACACGGAAATCGACGAGTCAATGATTACGGGTGAAAGTCTTCCAGTCACAAGAAAGAAGGGCGACAAAGTAATAGGCTCTACGATAAACAAGTCAGGCTTGTTGAAAATCAAAGCAACAAATGTTGGCGCGGATACAACGCTTGCGCAGATAATAAATTTGGTCGAAAAAGCGCAACTTTCGAAGGTGCCGATACAAAGGCTGGCCGATAAAGTGTCGGCGTATTTCGTTCCTATCGTGATCGTTATCGCGCTGATTTCGTCATTTTTCTGGTACGCCGTTACAGCAGACACGATATTTTCACTTACAACCGCAATAATGGTGCTGATTATTGCGTGTCCATGTGCGTTAGGACTTGCGACGCCGACAGCAATACTTGTCGGCACAGGCAAGGCTGCTGAGAATGGCATATTAATCAGGAATGGCGAGGCTATTGAAACTGCGCATAAGGTGAACACAATCATTTTCGACAAAACAGGCACGCTTACAAAAGGCAAGCCTTCGGTTACAGATTTAATAGCGGTTAACGGCGACACGAAAGAACTTTTAAAACTTGCGGCAATCGGGGAAAAAGGATCGGAACATCCGCTGGGCGAGGCGATAATCAGGAAAGCCGAAGAAATGGAAATAAAGGTTGAGTATGCAAAGTCGTACCAGACATTTTCCGGTAAAGGGATAAAATCAGAATATCTTAGACGCAGTTTATTGGTGGGTAATGCTGCGTTAATGAAGGATGAAGGCGTTAAATTTTCGCAGCTTGATGCGCATATGGAAAAACTTGAGGCCGAAGGCAAAACCGCGATTATGGTTGCGTACAACAACAAGCCTTTGGGTGTTATAGGAATCGCAGACACTTTGCAGGATTATTCCAAAGACGCCGTAGACGCGTTAAGCGCAAAGGGCATAGAAGTGATAATGATAACCGGCGACAACGAGCGAACAGCGGTTGCCATTGCGAAACAGGCGGGCATAGAAAAAGTTTTCGCTAACGTGCTGCCGCAAAACAAGGCAGATAAGGTGAAAGAGCTCCAAGAGCAAGGAAAAATTGTCGCGTTTGTCGGCGACGGCATCAACGATGCGCCTGCGTTGGCTCAGGCAAACATTGGCATCGCCGTAGGATCAGGCACGGATGTTGCGAAGGAAACAGGCAGCGTAATCCTAATTAAGCACGATCTGCGCGACGTGTTCACGGCGATAGACATAAGCAGGTACACCATGAAAAAAATAAAACAAAACCTTTTTTGGGCATTTTTCTACAACACAGCCGGCATACCGATAGCTGCGGGTCTGCTTTATCCTTATTTCGGCGTCCTGCTGACACCTTTAATCGCAGCCGCGGCAATGGCGTTCAGTTCGTTTTTCGTTGTAGGAAATTCGGTTTTGATGAAAGGTTACAAGCCAAAATTTTAACACCCATACCGTTTAGCCCATTTCTCGTTCGCGAATTCGCTTGTTTTGCAATAGGAATAATAAATTTCTCCGAAACCGTTTTCAAGCAGAAGTTCGTTGAGGTTTTTTCCATCACAATAAACGACTGCCACAACACGACCGTAACTTCCGGATTTTTGTTTGTCGTCTTCGTCAACCAATGCTTCGGAGCCAGTCGGGCACAGGTTGGCTGTGAAATTTTCCGCCTCTTTGCCCATTTCTTCGAATTTTTCAGGCGCGTTTACCAATGCGAGACGTACTGTTGTGTTCGTTACGATTAGCGTATCACCATCGACGACGCGGTCTATTTTGCCGGAAAAACAGGAAGCGAAGCCTTTACACGCACCGGTTTTTGCAAAATTCTGATAATACACCAGAGTCGCGATCGCCAGAATTATTAAAATAAAAGCGAATTTTTTAGTTTTCATTAAATACTGCTTTGAAAACCGTATTTTTAAAGTTGAGATTCTTAAGCATAGCATGCCGTTGCACATCGTGGAATGGGAGAATATACGAAGCTATGACCTGTTTCACACAAATGGAGAAAGGAACAGGGATTCGTTTGTCGGGGATTTGAAAGCGCTCCTCTGGCTTGAGGGGCTGTACGTCGAAGAGGCGGTTGTAGTTTACAGAAGTGTCCAACCCGGAAACAAAGTCGACGAGTACCTCAGGTCAATGAATTTAATTTCAGAGCACACAGCACCGCTTGAAGTTGTATTTTTGCCTGTTCATAAAACCCCTAAAATAGATCAGTCAAAAGGCAGCCATGCAGCTTGTCGTGTCGATTTCGCCATACGCTCTGCGCGTTATGTGGGGGATGTTGCTGCGGAATATATCAGCGGCGGAGAGCGGGTAATGTATAAGCACCAAGACGGCATCAGAAAAGGGGACGGCCTTATTGTTTACGGACCCACATTGCGTGGTGAGCTTTTGGAAGCGCTCGGGAAACTGAATACGGTTCCAACCGAGTTGCAGAGGCCAGGCAGACTTATTAAAACCGTGTCATAATTATGGTTGTGCAAACAAAAAAGAAACAAATAGAACCGCCAAAATATGTTTTCTTTAAGACCAAGTAAGCAGATAGCTCAAAGGTTTGATCAAAAGGTAGACTATGGCCGAAATGTTTGAAAGCTTGGTTATCGGCTCGTTTGAAGAGGTTCCTGACGTACGCATAGTGCGGATAAAACCGGCGAAATGGGTTGATTTTAAGCCAGGCCAATATTTCCAGGTGTTCATACCTGACGACGGAAGCGTAAAACCATACTCCGTCTCCTCGCCCCCTTCCAACCAAGACTACGCAGAGTTTTGTGTAAAACGGGTTGAAGGCGGACATGCGTCAAATTTTATGTTTCATACAAAAGCGGGCGATAAATTAAAGATGCAAGGACCGATGGGGCGTTTTATTCTCCAAGATAATATTAACAACGACATAATTTTTGCCGCGACAGGGACTGGGATATCGTCAATAAAACCTATGATACAAACTATTTTTGAGCGCGGAACAGGCAGGGAGATATGGCTTTTTTTCGGCGTTCGGACGGAAAACGACATAATTTATAAAAAAGATTTCGAGGCGATTGCTGCGAAGCACAAAAATTTTCATTTCATTCCTTCGTTGAGTCGTGCCTCGAAAACGTGGAACGGCGAACGCGGTTATGTCCAGGATACTATGAAAAAGCTGATCAAAGACGTAATAAACAAGGACATCTACCTTTGCGGTGTGGCTGAGATGGTTGAACAGATGCGCAAGATCGCGGAAGAACTGGGCTTTCCAAAGGAAAAAATACACTTCGAGAAGTATGTCTAAGCCTTTCATAGGAAATCTATGATTTCCTATGCATGAAAACTGCGGTTTTCATTGTCTTTTGAAAAAGAAAAGCCTTAAGGTAAAAGAAAAACCTTTAGTTCTAACTGAAAAAATCATGCCGCCTTGGGTTTTAGAACAATATCGCAAGCTTTGCACATGCCAGGTTTTTTGTACATCTTTTCGCAGATTTTGCACGCGAAAATCAGTTTTGTAATGTTTTCTTCTTCGTCTTGATTTTCTTTGACCATCAAATCACTTTAATTTCAGAAGTTTTTTGAGCGTTTGGACGTCATAACCGATAACGATGTCACCGTTTATGTCCGTAACAGGTATTCCTGCCTGACCGGATTTGTCAAACGCCTCTTTTGCCCACTTTAATTCATCCACATTTCTATCATCGAATTTTACCTTGTTGGTTTTTAGAAAGTCTTTTACTTTGTGGCACCAAGGGCACCACTCAGCTCCGTATACCGTAACTTCCACAAAATCGCCTTGCTTATTTTTGTAGCCGGTAGGTTAAATAACTTACCCCGTTTTTTGAATCGTTCGACAACCGTTAAACAGGACACGCATAAGCTTTGTCGCATCCACGAGCCTAGGACCGGGCCTGTTCAAAAGCGAGTCGTCTAGTACTATTAGTTTATTGTTTTTCACAGCTTCCAGGTTTTCCCAGCCGGGCCTTTGTAATATGAATTTTTTGTCAGCCTTTTCGCCGAAACCGCATAAAGAAACTAAAATAATTTCCGGTTCAAATTTTGCGACTTCTTCCAAACTCGTTTCACGGCTTATTTGGCCGCTTTTTATCATGCTTATTCCGCCGGCAATTTCGATTATATCGGGAACCCAATTCGCCGATACCGTGGGAGGTCGATGCCATTCTTCGCAGTAAACCCTTGCTTTAGGCCTGTTGGCGGAATTTTCTTTTATCTTGTCCATGTCATTCATCATTTTTCGTACAATGCTTTTCGCTTCTTCTAACTTTCCGCAAGCTTTTCCTATTGTTATTATACTTTCATAAACTTCGGCAAGGTTTTTCGGGTCCGTATGAACTACGCGAAACCCTTTTGCACTCAAGGTTTCCGCAGTTTTTTCCTGCAAAAACGTGGACGTCAGGATCAAATCCGGCTTAAGCGATTCTATTTTTCCGTATTCCGTGTCTATCCAGCCGCCTGTTTTTGTTATTTTTTTGGCTTCAGCAGGATAATCGCAGAACCTTGTTACGCCGACAACGTTCGAACCTAAACCAAGCGAAAACATTATTTCAGTGTTACTAGGCGCAAGAGAAACTATGCGTAGATTGTTCATAAAGAATCCAAAAATTCCAATACTTCCTTTGAGTGGCCGTCGGGACTTACACGCGGAAATATTTTTTCTATGATACCCTTCTCGTTTATTACGAACGTTGTACGCTCGACGCCCATGAATTCCCTGCCCATGAACTTTTTCTTTTTCCAGACGCCGTAAGCTTTTGTTATTTCGTTGCTTGTGTCACTAACAAGAAAGAAGTTGAGGCTGTATTTTTTCTTGAATTTTTTGTGCGATTCTGCGCTGTCCGGGCTTACGCCTATGACAACGGCGCCTTTCGACGCTAACGAACGAATGTCGTCCCTGAACGAGCAGGCCTCCTTTACGCAGCCGGTTGTGTCGTCTTTTGGATAAAAATATAAAATGACTTTCTTGTCCTTGAGATCGCTTAACCGCAATTCTTTGCCGGAGTCGTTTTTAGCGTAAAAATTGGGCGCTTTTTGCCCTTGCTCCAAAGCCATCAAAATCCTAACCCCCGTAACATTTGATTGACATATTTTTAACTCGGCAGAATGTTATAT
>JACQNY010000042.1 GCA_016202795.1 Candidatus Aenigmatarchaeota archaeon | reverse complement strand
GATCTTCCTTTATTTTATTTAAACCTGTCTATCATATTAGTGTCGCTATGAAACTCAAAGTCGCGTGGCTGGAAGACGCGAAAGAGATAGAAACAAAGTCGTCGACGGTTTCCGGATTGCTAAAAGAATTGAAAATAAACCCTGAAATCGTTCTCGTATCGGTAAACAACGAAATTGTGCCTGACGCAAGCGAAATAAAGGAAAACGATTCTGTAGAAATTCTGAAGGTTGTTTCTGGTGGTTGACGTCAACTGTGATTGTGGCGCCAAAGCCATCTACACGCGCAAGTATGAAGGCAACTCGTATTGCGCAACTTGCTTTAAAGACCAGTTCGAGAAGCGCGTCAAAAGGACAATACGCGAGCACGGTCTGGTCGAGAAAAATGACGTTATCGTAGTCGGATTGAGCGGCGGCAAAGACTCATCTGTCTCTTTGGCGTTAATGAAAAAAATCTTCGGCTCGCGACCCGATGTCAAAATAATCGCAGTCAGCATTGACGAAGGGATAGAACATTACCGCGACAAAAGCCTTGACGTCACTGAAGAACTGACAAGAAAACTCGGCGTTGAGCATTACATTGTTAGTTTTAAGAGCAATCTAGGCAAAAGCATCGATGATATCATGGCTGTGAAAGCAGCGGGAACGAAAAACCTTAACTCGTGCACGTTCTGCGGCGTTTTTCGCCGTTATCTGCTCAATCGCGCAGCAAGAGAGCTTGGCGCAACCAAAGTTTGCACAGGCCATAACATGGATGACGAAGCGCAGGCAGTTTTGATAAACTATCTTAAAGGTGATTTGAAGCGTTTGGCCCGCATGGGCCCAAAGCCGGCATTAAAAAACAATGACAAATTCGTCCCGCGCATCAAACCATTGCGCGACATACCGGAAAAGGAGGTCGCTTTGTACGCGTTGGTTAGCAAAGCTGGCAATTATTGGGGAGAATGCCCTTACGTTTCCGGCATCCGTTTTGAGGTGCGCGACTTCCTGAACGACGTCGAATCTCGTCACGCGGGCACAAAATTCTCGTTCCTGCGAACTTTTGACGCGATGCTGCCGGTTTTAAGAGAATCCGCTGAAAGAAGCGGCCTAACAGAAATAACAGAGTGCGAAAACTGCGGCGAGCCGTGTTCCGGCGAAATTTGCAAAGTCTGCGAATTGTTAGACAAGCTCGACGTCAATCTTGCAAAACAGGAAATGCTTGTGCAGGAGCTTGTCCGGTAATAAATTTAAAAGCAAGCGAAACAATAATATTTAAATAAGTTTAACAAAATTGGTAGAGCAGAAAAGAAAATGAATCAAAAAAACCTTCCGCTTGTCGGCAAAAATTCAAAGCTCGCGGTCCAGAACGCATACGGTTTGCACCTGACGCTGGACGGTTATGGCTGCGACAAAGCCAAATTGGGCAACATGAACCTAGTTTTCAGAGTGCTTGACAAGCTTCCGGAGATAATCGGAATGCACAAGATAACCACTCCTTACGTGATGCCCTACGACGGCGACAAAAAGCCCGAAGACTGGGGCATCAGCGGATTCGTAATGATCGCCGAATCTCACATCAGCGTTCACACATACCCGGAGAAAGGTTACGTTACAGCCGACGTCTACTCCTGCAACCACTTCGAGTCTGACAAAGCCATTGATTTCTTGGCAAAGGCTTTCGGGATCAAGGAGATCGAAAGAAACGAAGTCATACGCGGTTTAAAGTTCCCGAAATCGGGTTAAAGCTATTTTTAACAGTCGTCATCGATAATTTACTCTTAGGACGGTCGGTGTTATGCTGAAAGCGCACGAGGAAATAAGGAAGTTGCTTCCGCTGGAAAACATAGTAAACACGTTCGAATCGCCGCCAGACCCGGAATACGGTGATCTGGCAACAACAATCTGTTTTAGCATGGCTAAAACGCAGAAAAAGCCGCCGTTCAAAATCGCTGAAGAATTGGTTAAAGGCATCAAGTTGCCGAAAAACTCCCTGATAGAAAAAGTCGAAGCGAGGGGCGGCTACATAAATTTCTTCTTCAATAGAGCCAAGCTTGCGAAAATCGTAATCGCTGAAACCACAAAAAAAGCTTACGGAAAACCTAAGGCGGAAAGTGAAAGAGTGATCGTCGAACACACCTCGGTGAATCCGAACAAAGCTCTTCACGTCGGCCACATCAGAAATTCCTGCCTAGGCGATTCCATAGTTAAGATTCTTAAATTCGCAGGCTGCAAAGTGCAGGAAATAAACTACATAGACGACAGCGGCTCGCAACTGGCAGACATCATCGTGGGTTTCAAATTTCTCGATATCCCGCTAACCACGGACATGAAATTTGACCAGTATTGCGGCAACGAAGTTTACGTTCGTGTTAACAAGATATACGAAACCCGCCCGGAACTGCAATCAAAGCGCGGTTTGATCATACAACAGGTAGAGCAAGGCAACAACGAGACGTCAAAATTTGCTGGCAGGATAGTGAAAAAAATCCTGGAGGCGCAGTTAAAAACATTGCAGGCCATGGGTATAAATTTCGACCTGCTGGTAAAAGAAACCTCGGTGTTGGGCTCAAAACTTTGGGAAGACGCGTTCCGAATGCTGCGAAAATCGAACGCCGTCTACAAGGAAAGGGACGGGAAAAACGCAGGCTGCTGGCTGCTAAAACTTTCGTCAAGGCCAGAATTCGCAAATCTGGAAAACGCCGACAAAATCCTTTCACGTTCCGATGGGACAGTTCTGTATACAGGCAAGGACATAGCGTACGCAATGTGGAAGCATGGGATACTGGATGATAAATTCAGGTACGAATTGTTTAGCGGGCGAACATGGATAACATCGGCCGAAGGCCGGAAAAAAAGCGGTTTCGGAGCCGCCGACAAGACAGTGACAATAGTCGATGTCCGCCAGTCTTATGCGCAGGATGTTGTCGCGGCGGCGCTGGATATGATGGCCGGGAAAAAAGTTGATTACAACCATTATGATTACGGCGTCGTGACGCTAAGCAGGAAAACTTCGGAGCAGTTAGGTTTTGAAGGCGAACAGCAGATGTCAGGCCGCAAAGGCTTGTTCGTCAATGTGGACGATGTTCTTGCCATTTTGGAAAGGAAAGCGTACGAAGAAACAAAAAAACGCAACGCCGCCGAGGATGAAAAATGGCTGCGCGAGACCTCGAAAAAAATAGCGCGCTCTGCTTTGAGGTATTAGATGAGAAAGGTCGACCGCCAGACTATCATAACTTTCGACACCGAAGAATCTATCCGTCTCGATGGAAATACATCGCCTTATTTGCAATACGCTTACGCCCGCTCGCTGAAAATACTGGAAAAAGCCGGAAAAATTCCGAAATTGGCAGAACCGGAAATCGTAACAGCCACAGAGTCGGAAATAATAAAAAATTTAATGAGCTTTCCGGCCGTCTTGGATAAGGCAACCGCAGAACTGTCACCGCAGGAAATCTGCCGCTACGCTTTTAACCTGTGTTCATTGTTCAACAGGTTCTACCAGGATTCGCCTGTTCTTCACGCTGAAGGGAAAACAAAGGCCTTTCGCCTCAATTTGGTAAAGTCTTTCGTGTCTGTATTGGAGAAATGCTTTAACCTTTTGGGCATAGACGCGCTACGGAAAATGTAGTTACGACTAGAAACATACGCATACAGGAAGCGTATGTTTCCAGCAACCCAAGGTTATATAAATCGTATTACAAGAAAAATTATGGTTCTTGATTACATTGTTCTGACAAAGGTGTTTATTTCCGCGGCTCTCGGAACTTTAGTCGGTTTGGAGAGAAGCTTAAGCAAAAGTCCGGCCGGGACAAGGACGCAGGCTCTTGTATCGCTTGGCGCGTGCTTGTTCACTATTATAGGCATGAGTTCAGGGGACAGCGCTGATTTCTCTCGTGTCTTGCCAGGCATAATAATCGGGATAGGCTTTATCGGCGGGGGCATAATTTATCAGTCAAAACACGGCGAGAAGCACGGTTTAACAACAGCTGCGGATATCTGGAGCGTTGCGGCAATAGGCGTTCTCGTTGGCATGGGAAGCTACGAAACAGCCTTCATCGCAACCGCATTCATACTTTTCATATTAAGGCCAGTGAAATTCCTGGAAAGAAAGCTCGGTATTAAAACAGCTTCTTAAAAAATCTTAACGTGTGTTCATCATGGACTGACTGAAGCATACCGATATTGCATACGGTATGCTTCTAGTTACTGTTCAGCGGTTTTTGATATTATCCAGGTCGCTATAATTGCGACGACAGTTACAATAACAGCCGCCAGCATCAGGTAGGGCCAACTGCCGTCTCTTGGTATGTAAGAGGTTATCATGGCCTTTATCGCGTCGTTCCAGAACAACGCAGCAGTCAGCGAAAACGCCGTCGTCACGAAAGTGAGCATCTGTTTCTTCGCTTCGCCCATAGGCCCTCTCATGAATTTTTCGACTGGTATTTTTTTTATTTTCTCCATGATAAATTTTTGCGTAGCGTGGTCGGTAAGTCGCCTTTGTATTTTCCCTGTTATACCGTCCCTGTAAACAAAATAGGATTTCTTTGCCATAGTACCGTTAAAAATTGTATTCGGGCACATTAATCTTTATCTAGCGTCGCCGTACCCAACTTTGAAATCCTGTTTGTTTTTGCTAGAAGCTTTTTCCATTAACTGTTTTATTTTGTCGGTTATTTCCCGAATAAAATCTTCCACCTTTTTAAATTTCATCTTCACTTTTCCGGCCGGGCCTGCCCGCTCTGGTATGGTATAACCTTTTGTTTGGGAATAGCCGGGTTCCGGCATAATCGCGTATACAAACAGCCCCACGAGTATGACCGCGGCCACAACACCGCCAACGACCAGTATATTTTCAAATTTCCTATTTCCCTGCAACGCTTCAACGGTTTTTATCAACGCCTCCGCAGCGTCGAGAAGCGTTTTTGATTGTATAGCCAGCTCATTGGCCTTAACGTAGTCGCCGTTGTAAATTGATTCATTGGCTTGCGCCAGCAAGGAAGAGGCGAGGTTTATCTTATCCTCAGCAACTTTTAATTCCGTGTTGTTGCCAGCGGGAAATGCCGTAACGTTGAGGCGTGCCATTAGAGACTTGAGGATTTCTGTATAATTGAAAACCGTTGCGTTTATTTCGGATTTTGTTTTTTCTGTCGGAGCAACCACAAGATAGAAATGTTGAGTTGCTATTTCCGCGTCTGCAGTGACAGAATATTTTCCGGTGTAGTTCCTCACAACCGCGTTTGCGGGCGTGTTAAAATCTACATTGAACTCGGTTTCCTGCCCAGCGTTTATCGTGGCGTTCGCAGGCGTTATTTTCCACCACGAGGCGTCTATGTCAATTATTGTCAACGACACCGTGGTGTTGAAAACGCCGCCGTTTCTTACACTGACTTTTGTGGTGTTTGAGCTTCCCTGCAGCAGGTAAATCGATTTTGTATAAGCCTGTATGGTCGCATTGTAGCCTTGGACATCGAATGTTTTCGTAGCCGACGCCGCTGTATAGCTGTCTTTTGTCGCCAACGCCCCTATCTTGAATGTTCCCAAAACGCCGCCTGAAGATACGTAGGAGCCGGAGCATTTGCCCGCGGTTGTTGTGCAAGACGAATCAACGACCTTTGCGCCCTTCGGGTCTGTTATGTTAAATTTCACAGCCGCGGCGTCGATGTTTGAACCGCTGCTCGTCACGGTGAAGTTGAATTTAACAGTGTCTGATTTGAAATAAGATGTCTTGTCTGTAGATATCAAAACAGACAATGAGTTCGTGGATCCGCCGCCTCCGCTACCGCTGCTGCCTGTCCCGCCAGACGATATGGTGGTGCCTTTGTAAGCGTATATCAGGGTGTCGTTTAGTATCCACACCCCCGACGGGCCCGAGCCGGTTATTGTTGCGGTACAGGTCGAATTGGCGTTTATTGTTACCTTCCACGTGGCTGACGCGTTTGTATAACTTTTGAATCCTGTCAGGTTGCCTACCGGGTAAATGCTCGTATAGCCGCTGGGCATGGTGCAGGACCCGGACAGCGAAAGTTCAAGCGTGACATTGAACAATGCGCCGCCTCCTACATTTGTTACGTTAACAAAGACGTTCCTGTCCCCGATGTTAAAGAATTCGTCGTTGTCATGCGTCCCATTATAGGCGTCAATAACCAGTGCGCTGCTGTTTACATAGAGGTAATCAAATTTTGCAGTCCCGCCGTTCCTGAAACTGGAACCGTCGTTAACGGTTGCATACACAGAGTAGTTTCCGCCCGCTATCGTTGACGGTATGGAAATGTTGAGTATGTAACTGTTCGTTATCGCGTTCAAGACGCTGGCCAGGCTAGAACCAGTGAAATTTTGCGTGGTGTTCGAGCCTTCGTACGGGAATTGGTTTTGCAGCCACACAGTAAAGTTTGTTCCGTTAAGCCCGCTGACAAAAGTGCCGTTCTGGTATGTTACATTAACTGTAACATTGACGAACACGGGATCAGAGCTTGCG
>JACQNY010000040.1 GCA_016202795.1 Candidatus Aenigmatarchaeota archaeon | reverse complement strand
TCTTTCAATGGTGCAAATAGCCAACCCATTGAAATAACTACTAAATCTTCTTGACTTTTGATCGGTGGAATCTGCAATCATCATTCTTCCATATTCTTTTGTCACTCTTCTCCTTTCTTCATATCATGAGAACGCTCCTTCGACCAAATAATCGCATTTTCGGTTATCTTAATTTTCTGTGGACAGTTCTGTGTGCAGCAACGTGTAACGTTGCAGTTCCACAATCCTTCCTTTTCAAGCAGTCCGGCGCGCCCGGTTTTTTCTTTTGGATGTTTGTCGAAAGCAACGGCCTTTACTATGTTCATTGGTCCTGTAAATTTAAGATCCGGGTGGTTTCTTATCACATGACAACTGTCGTAACAGATGAAGCAGTTAATGCACTTTCTCATCTCTTGGGTTTCTTTTATTTCCTTATCAAAAATTTTGTAGAATCTTTTTTCCTGCTCGGCACCAGTATAATATGGTTTAAGCTTATCAAGTTTCTTGTAAACGTCTGACGGGTCAGTAACAAGGTCTTTAATTACTGGAAAAACTGATAATGGTTCTATTGTTATTCCCTTGGTATTTTCCTTAACTTCTTCCTTGCACATTAGCACTGCTTTTCCATTTACTTCTGCAGCGCAGCTCCCGCAGATTCCTTCACCACAATTCCAGCGGAATGCTAAGTCTGGTTCCTGATTTTCCTGTATGTACAACAAAGCATCGAGAACACGCATCTTTAACCTGAATGGCACTTTGTAAATCTTGACTTCCTTGCCTCTTTTGACAGTAACTTTTATTTTCACGTTATACCCCTCTTAATTCTCTTGGAATTTCTTGCACTGGAATTTTTGAAAGGCTTAGTTTGCCATTTTTTGCTTTAACTATGATGTTTTGTTTCCAGCGTTTATCATCTTTTTCTGGAAAGTCAGTTCTGTAATGTGCTCCGCGGCTCTCTTTTCTCATCAGGGCCGCCATAGCTATTGATTTGCAGGTTGGAAGCATGGCTGCAAGCTCTATGTATTGTATCCAGGCGTGATTATATTTTTCCACTCCTGTAACCGAAACATCTGATACCCTCTCCTTAACTTGCTCAATATCCTTGAGAGATTTATCTAGAGTCTTAGCATTTCTGATAATACCAACATTGTTCCACATTGTCTCTTGGAGTTTTTGTTTAAGCCGAATAGCTTTAATTCCCGTCTTTTTCTTGAATGGAGCAAATAGCCTGATTTTTTCGTTTTCCACAAGGGTTACAACTAATTGGCTAAATTCTGATTGTTTTGCATACGCGGCCGCATGTTTTCCAGACCTCTTTCCAAAAACCAGAATATCAATTAACGAATTTCCGCCTAACCTGTTCGCACCATGAACTCCACCAGCGATTTCCCCGGCCGCAAACAACCCTTTTATTTTACTGCGGCAGGTTTCAGGGTCAACTCTAATCCCGCCCATTGCGTAGTGTGCAGTAGGCGCAACTTCCATTTTTTCTTTTGTTATATCCACGTCCGCAAAATCCCTGAATTTGTCAATCATCTTTGGAAGTTTCCTTTCTATGAATTTGCGAGGTTCGTGGCTAATATCTAGCCAAACTCCACCATTCTTTGTTCCTCTACCTTTCTCAATTTCATTGAAAATTGCGCGGGAAACAACATCTCTTGTGCTCAGTTCCATTCTTTCAGCATCATACTTTTTCATGAAGCGCTCACCTTTTGAGTTGAGCAGGATCCCGCCTTCCCCTCGGACTGACTCGGTTACAAGGATGCCCGCGGCTGTTTCAGGATAAACCATCCCGGTCGGATGGAACTGCACCATTTCCATATCAATCAGCTCTGCTCCAGCATCCAAAGCAAGAGCGTACCCGTCTCCGACTGTTTCCCACGCATTTGTCGTTCTTTTGTAGATTCGGGCATTCCCACCAGTAGCTAAAATAATTGCCTTGCACTGAATTGTAAACAACTTGCCAGTTCGAATAGAAATTCCAACAGCCCCATTAATCTTGTTTTTGGAGTCTGTTAGAAGTTTTGTTATAATGACTTCTTCCAGATGTTGTATGGTCTTCCTTCTTCGGACTTCAGACATCATAACTTGCATAATCTCCAAGCCAGTTCTGTCGGCAATATGACACGTTCTTTTGTAAGTGTGTCCGCCAAAAGCGCGCTGGATAATTTTTCCTTTCTCGGTCCTGTCGAAAAGAGCGCCGTAGTTTTCCAATTCCAAAAGGATCCCGGGGGCTTCCTTTGCCATGATTTCAACCATTCTCCAATTGTTGATAAACTGTCCTTCTTTTATGGTGTCGGAGAAATGAGTTTGCCAGTTATCTTTCGGATCGACATTGCCAAGCGCCGCGTTTATTCCACCTTCTGCCATGACTGTGTGTGCCTTGCCGAGCAAGGTTTTGCCCACTAACATTACACTCGCTTCTTCGTCAGCTGATTCTATGGCTGCACGCATTCCTGCCCCGCCGGTTCCTACAACCAAAACATCAGTTTTATATTCCATTCTAAAACGCCCCCGGGATTCCTTGGAGTACTGAACCAGTATCCAAAACCACAAGTGCGAATCTTATTGCTACCGCTGAAAGAGTCAGCCATAAAAAAGTACCATGGTATTTATTATTTAGCGCTGTTAATCCATTGTAAATTCTGTAGCTGACAAGTTTTCTTTTTGTAAGTCTTTCTACAAAATATCTGAAGTGATAACAGGTCATTAAATACAACAATGCAAGAATCAGATAGGCAGCCTCTATGGCGAGTATCCAAAAATTAAATCCTGAATACCCGATGAAGCCTGAAAGGGAAGGCATGATTTCTCCCATATGGATAAAAAGCAAAATAAGGGTTATCCAAAAAATCCATCGGTGGTTTTTCTTCAGCCAATTTTCCTCTTGATAGCAATGGGAACATGCTCCAAAACATGCCGTTGGTTCCCCTGAAATTTTCCTTCCAGAAAAGAATCTGAAGTAATAGCATGAGTATATCAAAAGTATGAAAAATACGGGATGAAGCCAGTCGTGCCATAGGAAAACTCGATACCAAAAACTTCCTTTATCCACTGCCGGCTCAGCGTGTTCTACATGCGCTGAAGCAGTCGATAGGAAAATGATACAAGATAATGCAAAGACTGCAAATTTTCCATTAAGCATACAATACTTAATTGGTCACCCATATAAAATGTTTTTGAATCTTGAAATGGGTTCATTCCCCGCCCGTTAGGGCGTCCATTTCAAGACCAGAAATTCCGCCTGTGGAGGCGAGGCGCGCGCAGACCGCGTGCCTTGAGGCCGCGGTGCGCGCCCAGCGGCGGGATTTCTGATTTGGACTGCCCCTTCGGAGGCCGCGATGCGCTGGCCGTGCCCGAAGCGCAGAAGCCCTTGATCCTGCCGGCGTTTCACCGGCGCCCAAGGACAGGGAGGATGAGCATAAAGGGCGCCAACCTCAGTATGGCTTGTCGCGGCAGCTCCCACCGCTAAGTGGTCCTTATATAATTGGCCATCATCTTTTTATCTGGGCTTGCCATTGTCTGTGGCCATGAAAGCCCTCTTCTGCCCCCGGTGCAGCTCGCCCAGCATCCATCCGTACATCGGCGGCATCACGGGCACCTTTCAGTGCCGGACCTGCGGCTACCTGGGGTCCCTCGTCATTGAGCAGGACTTTGAAAAGAAAATTGAAGGCGGAAAAGATGGCGAAACGCTGCCGTCCAAGAGCGAGCCCAGGAAGCGCCGCATACGGCTTGGATTTGAGCCGAAGACATGAGGCATCTTTCCATGGGCCTGTCGGCAAGCTATAACTGAAATCCTGCGTTTTTAGTACGAATGGTTGGGTTTTCTGGATATAGTAGGGCGCGCAATTAACGATTAATATGCTCTATTATGGTTCTAGTGGGAACTATGGTTCTAGTGGGAACTGTGCTGCTAATAGAAGCTGCACTCTGGGTTTCGGGGCTGAAAGGATCCCTCGCCCGGGCTGACGATGACGTCTTGGTAGGCTTCGGCGTGCAGCTCTGGCCGGGTGCGATGCTGGACAGTGATGCCGAGGCGGTGCGTCCCCTCTTTTTTGAAGACATATTGCAACTCGCCCTTGTATAAGTCGGAAGCGCAGATGGGTTGCTGGTCGGAAAACCAGGTTACGTGATATTTCTCGGGGTCTTCGGCGAGGGGGCAACTCTTTGCATTGCAAACGGAAGCGGTTTCCGGATCAATGAAGTAGTATCTGGCGTGGGCGGTCTGGCCGGGTGTGGCGTTCCTGGGGAGACCATTGAGCCAGATCTTGATCTTTCGGGGTGTATCAAACTTAAGCAAGCGTTCCTTGGTGAGCGTGTGGAGATGGAACCCGTCGGTCACGAGGAGGCGGACGTCAACTTCGTCCTGCGGAGAGTAAATACTGTCGGGGGAGAGGGGGATGTTGGTGGCGCTCCAATTCCCGAACAAAATGCTTTCGCACTTGTCGCGGCCCCGGTATGCAAGAACAATCCATGCCTCGGTATCTTGTTTCTCGAGGGTCCATCGCACAAGCCACTGGCTTTCGTCGGTAGTTTCCACCGTGATGTCGCGGGCCTTGGGTTCCTGCGGGGGGCATGTCAGGTGTTTGACAAGCCGGCCCTTGACCTTGAAATTGATTTCCTGCGTGTCCGGGGTGATGACGATGAAGGAGGGGTCGAAATAGCCGAGGGAGTCGCCGGGGGGTTCCTGGTCGCGAAGCGTCTCGCAGACATCGGTGTATTTGGGGCAGTAGACATAGCCGACGGGATAAACGCGAATTTCGCCGGACGAATCGACCACTTCGATGGTGTGAATGCTGGGCTCAAGTGGCGCTTCAAAGAGGCCCCGGGGAGGCTCTTCGAATTGAACAGGCGTGAAGTCCTCTTCCATGGCATACTCGCCTTTGTCGAGGTTGAGCCGGCCGCCTGCGGGCAGCAGGAAAGGGTGGAAATCAGAAGGCGCAACCGTTTGAGTTGGCGTCTCGCTCAAATCCGGGCTTGCCGATTCTAGGGTAGGGGGTGCCGAGGGTTGTGGGGCGCATGCGAGAAGGAGAACGACCGCGCAAGTGAAGATTGATGGGCCGGAGCACTCCTGGCTTTCGAGGCGGAATAATTAATGAGTATTGCTGTCCAGCTCGCTGTTTGCTTGGCTTTTAATAAAATTCCATATAG
>JACQNY010000037.1 GCA_016202795.1 Candidatus Aenigmatarchaeota archaeon | reverse complement strand
TGCACAAGCCTCTTGAGGGAAATTTCAACCAATACTTTTCATCAGTCCGGACAGAGGGTTTTGGCGAGGAAGCGAAGCGGCGAATAATACTCGGAACGTTCGCGCGGATGTCCGGATACCGCGAGCAATACTACATGAAAGCGATGCGCGTACGGACGCTGATCACGAACGACTTCAAGCGAATTTTTGCTAAACACGACGTCATAGCGGCGCCGACAATGCCCACGACGGCGCCGAAATTCAAGGAGATAGAAAGGCTCACGCCGCTGCAGAACTACCAGATGGACGTGCTGACAGTGCCGCCTAACCTTTCAGGCATACCTATGATAAGCGTGCCTTGCGGACACATGATCGGTCTGCACCTTATTGGTGACCATCTGACCGAGGAGAAGCTGCTCGGCGTCGCTGCTGGATTCGAGATGATATGATGATTCTACAAATTGAAGAAGATTTTCTGAAAACAGGAACTAAATGGAGACGTCTAAAGCAAGATATTTTGAGAAGAGATGGAAACAAATGTCAGATTTGCGATTGTGTAGGAACTGAAATAGATCATATTTTCCCTGTTTATGCTGGCGGAGACGAATGGAATCCCAAAAATTTACAAACTTTATGTAAGTCTTGCCACAAGGAAAAAACTACTCTTGATAAGAGGAAGTATGGTGGAAAACAAGTATCCTTAATTTGTGTTTGTGGTCACAAAGCTTCTGAACATAGCCTTAATCTAATTTTTGGCAGAAGGACTAATAGAGGTCGCTGTGGCCATGAGGATTTAAACCGATTTTCGAATTTTGGAGATATTAGAGATTTAATCGAATGCTCCTGTGAAAAATTTAATTATTCATTCTTGCAAATGAGGGGATAAGTGTTCAAAATGAAATTCAAGGAAGGAAAGATAATCGAAACGTTCCATGTCGAGAAGAACGGAAAGAAGATTGAAGTTGTGATTAGATACCCGAAGAAGTCTGACCTCATGCAAATCTGGAAATTCTACAACAAAGCAATCAGGGAGAGCGAAGGCCTTTCGCGTTATTCATTCGTCCCGCTGAAAGACGAGAAGAAATGGGTTGGCAATGTAATTGATGGCATGAAGAAGCGAGATAAAGTCCAGCTAATGGCAGAGGCTGAAGGAAAGATAATCGGATCGGTAGGCCTTGAAAGAAAAAATGTCGAAAGGAAAAAGCATTGCGGCGATTTTGGAATCGCAATACTTCAAGATTATACAGGATTAGGCATAGGAAAAAAGCTAATGACGCTTCTTGAGAAAGACGCCCGTTCTATAAACATCAAACTAATCGAGCTTGGCGTTTATGGAAGAAACAAGATAGCGCAGAAGCTTTACAAGAAAATGGGATTCAAAGTAGCAGGAAAAATTCCGAAGTGCGTAAAGACCCGCAAAGGATTCGACGACGACATAATCATGTATAAGGTGTTGAAGAAATGACACGCATAGGTTTGGAAGTGCACGTGCAGTTGAGGACGCAAACCAAGCTCTTCTGCGGCTGTCCAAACCGCTTCGTCAACGAGCCGAACACACTAGTCTGTGATTACTGCATCGGTCTGCCGGGAACGAAGCCGCGGGTGAATAGGGCAGCATTAGACTTTGCAATTTTAATCGGCTCCGCGCTTGAATGCAAGATAAGCAGCCCTACTTATTTTTCCCGCAAGTCTTATTTCTATCCGGACATGGGCAAGAATTTTCAAATAACTCAATATGAAGTCCCTATCGCCCACAGCGGAAAGGTGAAGCTTGGGACTAAGGAAATAAACATCACGCGCATCCAGCTGGAAGAGGATCCTGCGCGCATCGTGCATGCGACGGATTACGTGCTTGTCGATTATAATCGCAGTGGCGTGCCGCTTTGCGAGATCGTGACAGACCCTGACTTTGAGAGCCCGAAAGAAGCGCGCGAGTTCCTGCAAAAACTTTCCTCGATTCTTGAATACCTCGGCGTCTACGACCCTAATATTGAAGGATCGATGAGAGTCGACGCTAATATCTCGCTCGGCCCTTCGCGCGTGGAGATAAAGAATATCTCCGGATTCAAGGACGTTGAAAAAGCGTTGAACTACGAAGCTGTTCGGCAGAAAAACGCAATCCGCCGCGGGCAGAAAGTCGTCCGCGAGACGCGCGGATGGGATGATGTCGCAGGCGTCACGCGATCTCAGCGGACGAAGGAAGAGGAAGAGGATTATGGATATATCTTCGAAGGTGATTTGCCTAAATTCACATTCACTGCGGAGAAACTTGAGAAACTGCGGGCTGCGCTGCCTGAACTGCCTGACCAGAAGATCAAACGATATGTCAAGGAATTGAAGATACCCGAGGATCTGGCTGTTTCAATCGTAAGCGAGCCTGATATAGCTGACGCATTCGAGAAAGTCTCGGAACGAGCGGACAGGCATCTTGCCGCAAAATGGTTTGCCGGGGAGATCAAGAAGACGCTTAACTTCAACAGCATCCGCTTCAGGGAAAGCAAGCTGACTGTGGAAAGCGTGGCAAACCTGATCCAGATGCTCCAGCGGAAAGTCCTGACGGACCACAGCGCGGAGATGCTGCTGCGCGAAATGGTTGTG
This sequence comes from Candidatus Aenigmatarchaeota archaeon, assembly GCA_016202795.1. GTDB lineage: Archaea > Aenigmatarchaeota > Aenigmatarchaeia > JACPZZ01 > JACPZZ01 > JACPZZ01. The sequence goes on along the minus strand of JACQNY010000037.1, from coordinate 44 downwards.
AAGCAGATCGACCCGGAGCAGCACGCGCAGAGCGCGGCGAGGAT
>JACQNY010000046.1 GCA_016202795.1 Candidatus Aenigmatarchaeota archaeon | reverse complement strand
CTTATTTTGTATCTTAGGTCTATAGGGCAACTGTAAGGTGTTTTATATTCTTAACAATGGTAATTCTCTATTATGAACATCTCCGAATTGAGCGTTGGCATGAAAGACGTCACGCTTAGCGCCAAGGTATCGGAAAAATCCGAGCCTCGAGAGGTTCAGACGCGCTTCGGCCGCCGTTTAGTCGCAGATGTCATGGTCAAGGATAAAACAGGCTCGATAAAACTTTCTTTGTGGGAGAAGCAGATCGACGCAGTCAAAGAAGGCGATGAGATAGAAATCGCCGGAGCTTATGTGACAGAATGGCGCGGATCTTTGCAGTTATCCGTACCGAAAACAGGTAAAGTTTCCGTGGTCGACAACAAAAAGCTGGACGGATTCTAATAACCAAATTATATGTAAAAACATGGAACTCCTTAAAACGGCAAAGCAAAACGTTCGGAACGGTAAATAATTTTATTATTCACTAAAAACCCATTTCCGCGAACAGGCTGCGGATTTTCGCTAACTCGCCGCGCCCTTGCGCAAACGACGTTGAGCCTCCGCCAGACCCGCCGCACTTGTTGCAGATATCAGAAACAATGTTTCCTACGTCTTCTTCATTCTGGACGCCGCGCTTGCCTACGATATCCCCATTAACGCCGGCCAAAACTACCAGCAATTTCGGATGATCCGTCGCCATGGCGTCGGCGACCTCGATTAACTGTTCGCGGTTGTAAGGCAGTATGTGAAATAATTTGTTGTCGCGTATCTTGCCACGCAGGTTTTCAGCCTTTAAAAAGGCGACCTCGACTTTTAATTTTTCAATGATCTTGTCCTTCTCCTTCCATTCCTCGAAAAACCTTTGCGCCGTCGCCGGCAGATGTTCATCAGCAACGTTAAAAACTTCCGAAGCTTTTTTCAACAGTCCCTCTTTCTTCTTCAAATCATCCCAGGCTTTCGACCCTGCCGCAAACTCCAAACGCACCAACCCGTCCTGAATCCTTTCTGTTTTGATAATTTTAATAGCTTTGATGTCTGCGGTAGAGTCGCAATGCGTGCCGCCGCACGCTTCGACGTCGTAGCCGGGTATCTCAACAACGCGTATATTTACGCTCGGGACAGCGCCACCCTGGTATATCATTGACCCGTAAGCTCTTTCCGCTTCGGTGCGGGACATTATCGTTTTGTTAAGTTGTATTTTGCTGGCGACGATCCTATTTGCCACATCCTCGATCTTGTTTATTTCTTCGTCGGAAAGCGATTTGTAATGGGTTATATCAAGCCGCGCCTTATCAACAACCTTCTCAGCGCCAGCCTGGTTAACGTGGTTGCCGAGAACAATGCGCGCCGCGGCATTCATTATGTGTGTCGCAGTGTGATTTTTCATTAACTGCTCTCTTCGATCCCAATCCACAACGCCTTTCGCAGCCTTCTGGCCTTTGTATTTTCCATTTATTGTGTGCACGATCACATTGTTGTATTTTTCAACTTTCACAACATCGAAACCGTTCAGCGTCCCAATGTCGTGTATCTGACCGCCGGAAGTCGGGTAAAAACCTGTCCTATCAAGAATGATATGTTTGCCGTCAAAAACTTTCAGTATTCTGGCCCTGAAATTTTTCGCGCCGTCGTAATAAAGCGGTTTCGTCGGTTTGAACCTGGTTAAATCTTGTTGAAACCTCTTCTCCTCGTCCTTGTGCCCCATATGCTTTTTAGAAACGGACTCGTAGAAATTTTCCGGTATTTTAATTTCTACATTATGCTGCGCGGCAACGTTTTTTATCATTTCCGGCGTGACCCCGTTAGATTCGTATAATTTAATCATTTTCTCCTCGTCAATATCGACTTTCTGGTTCACGATAACCTCTACGATTTTTGAAGCTTTCGCTCTCGAAGAAACAAAGCGGTCAGCCTCAAATGAGATAATTTTTTCTACGTCAACAAGGCTTTCCATTAATTTCGTGTCAAGCGGGTGCAAAAATTCCGCGTGCATCGCACAAATCTCCGGAAGGTCTATTTTCAGATCCATTTCATCGATAAATCCCAAAGCCCGCCGCAAGATCACGCGAAGGTTATAACCGCCGCCCACATTGCTCGGCAACCCTCCATCGGCAATTGCATAGAGCAAAGTTTTCGTATGATCAGCAATCGAATAAATCGCCTGCAGCGGAGAGACCTTTTTTTGCAGCAAAGATTCGGTGACGCCGATCTTTTTCGCTATTATCCCTCTTGCAGTGCGCAAATCCTTTATTTCATCAATGTTCAAAGAGCCTGCGTGCGAAGCGTATTTCAAAAATAGCGTCTCGTCGTAATCTATCAAGCCTTTCAAATGGTCTGTCACCTTTCCAAAAGTTGCGTCGTAACTAGTGGGCGTGCCCTGCGAAAACCACGTTAAACGCTCTAGCCCCCAGCCCACATCGACTACTTTCATGGGAAGTTCGGCGCTTTTGTTGTTTTTGGTTGTGAATTGCATGAACACAGAATTAACAAGCTCAAGCCCGCGTGAAAACGTCTCGACACAAGGCCCGAAAGCGGACATATCCGGCATTGCCCACAAATCTTCGACATACGTTAGCTCGGATTTGTCAATGCCCATGACATCTGTCAAAAATTCGAAATTTAATTCGATACAACGGTCTTTCCAGTAACCTGTTTTCGGATAACCGAATGCATGCTGGCCGGCCATTATGAACGATGTGTGGTGTTTGCCGGTCACGCCCACGTTGGGTATGTCCGGAAATCGCAAACAAACCTGCGGCACGACAAGACGGTCTGTCGGGTATTCGAACGTTAACCCTGCAGAATCAAGCCGCTGGAAGTCCTGTATGCTTGCGATAGTGAAAAACAAATCCGGCCGCCAGCGCGAGACTACAGGATAACGCGGCATCGAATAATGCGAGTTGCGCGAAAAGAATTTTTCAAACTCTTTCCACATTTCGATGTAACCGAATCTTTTTTTAGTGGCATTTTGCCCGATAAATCCGTAATCCTCGCACGAAGTGTCGCCGCACGTTGTTTTCGAAATTGACCAGAAAAATTTTCTGCATTTGGCGCATCGTTTCCTCGAAAAGTTTTCGTCTTCGAACATTTTTACCTTCCAATATCTGGATGGGTTCTTCTGGAACTCCTTTATTAAAACATTTTTCGAGAGCATGGCATCGCCTAAATATAAACTTTCGCGCTTTGCGCGACATCCGGGTTCGCAGAACAGCTGTCGCACGTGTCTATCCACGTCGATCCGGCCGCGCGTAATCGCGATTTGGATATTGAGGCATAAGAAACTTCCGCCCCGCAAAACTTGCATTGTGTGGGAACGAAAATCCTTTTCTGTTTTTTCCCGTAAATGCTTTTTGTTCTTGGCGGCCTTGTTTTCGCTTTTTTATAGCCTAACCCGGCAGCGTAACCGTTTGATTTAACAGTTATTAGACCTTCGACCAGCTTGTTTTCTCTTTGTTCGATTGTCACATAATTCTTGTCGCTTTTTTTTTCAGTAGAATAAGCTAAACCCATAAGACTCAATAATTTTTAACAGGCTAGACTAATATTCACGCGACCGCCACGCCGCAGTTTGCGCAATGCGGGGCTAGGTTTTTCTTGACCTCGCCCATTTTACCCGCAACCATAGGCATTGCGAAAACGGGCTTGTCATTCGGCTTGCCGCCGCAATAAGTGCAGCTTGATTTTTGGCCGTTCAGCTTTCTCGGGCGTCGCCGGCTGTAACGGAAAAGGTTGCGCAGTCCTGAATAACCCTTCAAAAGTATCGGAGAGATCTTTGCGAGAATGTAAGGAGTCTTTGCGTCTTTTCCCTGCGGTTGCGCGGCGTTGTCCCGGCTGGATTTATAAGAAACACCAGACCCGTACGAACTACCCTGTTCCGCACCAGCAGATTCCGCAACCAAACGGGACGTGTAGCTTGGTATTATCATTTTGCTATCAGCTAACTCTTACACCAGCCGCCCTTTTAATACCCGCCGTATCAGGTTACGTTGATTGTCCCACTTCAACCTTCGCAAAGCGTCTTTTGCGCTTAACCAAGCAAACCTGCTAAAAGAATGCTTCTCAACACGAACAGGATCGTCGAACGATTCAAGTAAAAAAGCCCTTTGCTCTGTTCCTGTGTAACCGTGGCGTGCAGAATACTCTTTCGGGTAATTATATATGATCGCCCCCTTGATCCGCCGCACCAATTTTAAACGCTCCAAGCCCGTCTCCTCGCGAGCCTCGCGCAACGCCGCCTGCTTCGTTGTTTCACCTTTCTCAACCCCGCCTTTCGGAAGCTCCCACCAATCTTTTCCGTGCCGTCGCTTCAACAAAAGGAATTTTACCCCTTCGGGAAATCTGCGAAAAACAACACCGATAGCGACTTTCCTAATACGTCTCATAGAATGAGTTTGGTTTTCAGGCTTATAGAGGAGCCATAAAAACATCCCTGCGGCTAAACAAATCAAAGAAGTCCGGTAGAAAACAAAAAAATCAAATGTTTCTACCCGAACAGAGCGCTCAAACCGGCAGCAGCTTCGGCAGCCTTTTGTGCAGTATCCTCTTCAGTTTTCTCTTCCTTCTTCGCTTCGCTTTTCGAAGCAACAGAAACTGTTGCCACAGCAACCGGAGCCGACGCCTTTTTCAGCTCTTCGTCTATGTTTACGCCTTCCAACGCGGCGACCAAGGCTTTTATTTTTGCCTCGTTAGCCTGTTCGCCAACGGCTTCGACGACCTTTTTTAGATTTTCCTCGTTTACTTGCTTGCCTGCCGAATGAAGCAGCAAAGCGCTGTACATGTATTCCATTTTTTCAAACTCCTTTCCTAATTTCATCCATTCTTTTGCATAGGAAACTAAAGGTTTCCTATGCACGAAAACCCTCGGTTTTCGTTGTAAAGGGCGGCTTCCAATTCTATCTTATTTTTCGAAGCCATCCTAGACAGCATGATGACCATTTCCATTATGGCCTTTTCGTTTTCATTTTTATCCAATTCTTCGACCAGTGTTTTTATCCTGTCCTTCAATTCTTCATCTTTGATCTGCAGGCTTTCTATCATCCGCTGCAAATTGTTTATCTGCATTTTATCACGTTAAACATTTAACTTTTGCTTCATGTTTTCGGCGATGTGTTTGTGCTTTGCCAACAGGTCACCAATAACCTCTTTTTCATAGACGTTGTGCTCGATTGCTATGTATTTCGCATTACGCAGCGCGTTCGCGATCATTATCTTTACGGATTCTTTGTTAACGTAACCGATGTTCACAGATAAATTTAAAGCCTTGTGATAACCCGCGATCATGCCGTTTAAATATTCTTCGACGGGAACGCCCATCACATCCTTTCCAAACACAATCCCGTTATCGAGCATTGAGACCAGATCAAGCCCGATTTTCATCGGCTCAATCCCGAATTTCATTATAAATTCTGTTAACTCTTTCGAAAGCTGCGCGCCCGCTTTCGCAATTGTTGTGTCTTCCTTAACAGAAATTTTCCCGTTCTCAACAATTGTTCTGACTTTAGCTTTCTGGAATTCGCTTATTACCGGGCCTGCCGCAAATTGCGTCGGTCCGGCAGGTATGACGATATCGATAGGCGTCACGTCGCCCGGCTTCGCGGCAGCAGGCTGCTTGTTATTCTCTAAAAAATTGTACAGTTTGAACGGGTTTGAATTTGTGAATATGAGGGCAACCTCACCGGTTAAATTTTTCTCCATCTCTTTGAGGCCTTTTTTATCCGAGCCCTCAAAAGCGCGCTTTATCAGCGAAGATTTCGCCATCCTTATTTTCGCCTCGCCTATCAGCGCATTGCGTATGTCAAAAAGCTGCTTCGCTGGCATCTTGTGCATGTTTAACACGCCTACAACACTGTAGGAATCCACCAGTTTTTTAATTTCATCTACAACCTGTGATTTTTGTTCGTTAACCATTTACTGCACCCTTATTTTTTCCGGCTTGCCCATCGTCAGTTTTATCGTGACGTTTTTTAAATTGTCCCGGCCTTTCGGCAGTTTGCGCTCAAGGAATTCTATGACAGATTCCAGATTTTCGACAACTTTCGCGTCTTCCATTTTTTCATTTCCTATGATCACGTTAACGACAGGAGAATCCTTTAACTTTATCCTAACAGACTTCTTCGTTTTTTCAATGATGGTTTTCGCATCAACGTTCGGAGGAATCGGTTTTGGCATCTTGCCTCGCGGCGCGAGCACGGAACCCATCTGCTTGCCTACAACCGACATCAACGAGATCTCGGAAAGAAAGAAATCGGTATCAGTGGCAATCTTTTTCAGGCCTTTTTTGTTTTGTCCTATAGTAGCAAGCTGGTCCTTTGTTATGACAGAATCCGCAACACCAGTAACCTTGGCCGTTATCGTATCAGAAATTACAGTCACTGTTAAATCTTTTCCAGGCCCGTTTGGAAGAGCAAAGTCCTCGGAAATCTTGCTCTCCGCTTTTTTCATGTCCATTTCTTTCAACGAAACGGACAAATCCCAGGATTGCGTGAATTTCCTTCCTTTCGCGGATTCTCTAGCCTTTTTCAAAGCCTCAAAGACCGTATTTTTGTCAAGCATCTCAACCCTCCCGCCAAAGCGGTAGTAAAACAGTTAATGGGTTACTAGCTAGACACATCGAAACTAGACTCATACACGGTATGAGTCAGTTTGCCGCATGTGTCAGTCGCTTCTTTCCGAACACTAATTTAAGGAGTTACGTTTAAATACCTTTATTCCTGCTTCTGGTCGTCCTTTATTTCAACAAAATCAGGATCCGATCGTTTTGATTTTATATCGACGATTTCCGCCGTTAACGCTTTGGAAACGCGGTTCATCCTGGTTTCGAGCTCAAGTATTTTTTTCGTGAGTATGGCATGCTGGTCGTCATCCTCGATCCTGCCGTTCGACATGCCTATCTTGTTCATGCCTTCTTTCAGCCAATGCAAAGCATCAACAATTTTTAAATTAACCTCCTTCAATTCCTTGAATGCGACCTCGTCCGTTAACTTGACAAGACCTGTAGCCACGACTGCAATCCCGACTAACAGACCTGTAGTGACGCTAACAGAAGGGTTGATGTAAATCGTATACGCAACACCCAAGCCGCCAAGCGCAAACCACGCCCAGAACAATTTATCCCATAAGCCCATTTTGTTTAACACGCGCCCAAGAGATTTAACCGTATCATTATTGTTTTGATTTGAACTTTTTACGGAAAATTAGTTATTTATTTGAACTTCGCGTCAAACTCGCCTTCATCTATGCGCTTAATAGCTTTTCTGGGGTCGTCGCCTTCAACAGTGACGCCCATACTTTTGCATGTTCCTATAACCTGTTTCGCTCCGTTCTTGATGTCACGAAAACCTTTGCCTTTTGTTATTTCCACAATCTTGTCTATTGACAAATTTCCCACAATCTCTTTGCCTTTAACCGTGGCTTCGCCTTTCGCGCCCTTTTCAAGTTTTAACTCTTTCTTGATCATAGCGGAGATCGGCGGCGTTCCGACAAACACTTCGAAGCCCTTTGTATCAACATTGATCTCAAGTTTCACGGGCACCTGCATGCCGCTGAACGGTTTCGTTTTTTCGTTGACTTTTGCCATCACAGCTCCTATATTTATTTTCATCGGGCCTAGTTTTTGCGCCAACGCCGGCGTCGGAGCCGCTTTACCGCCTTCTGTTATAAATTCCATCTTCTCAATTTTTGGCATAATTATTCCTTCCTCTCGCCGACTTTTTCCAGCACCTTCACAAACTCCATGTTAACTTTTACCGGAATCGGAACTCCAGCCTCCAAAAGCTCTAACGTAACTTCATTTTTAGTTTTATCAACACGCGCGACGCGGGCCTTGTCGCCTTTGAACGGGCTCGTTAGGATCTCAACAATATCGCCGATGTTCAAGTCTATGTTAACGACCTTCGCAACAAGGAACTGCTGTAATTTGTTTAATTCGACAGGCTTGTTTATAAGACCACGTATGTGCGGTATTCCCTGTATGGATTGCTGGACGTCTTCGATTTTGCCCTCTACGAAAATATAACCCTTTAATTCCGGTGGGTGCATGATCGCCTTGATGGGAATTGAGTGGGCCTGTATGCGCGATGAAAGAAAATCCATGACGACATTTTCCCTGCCCAGCGTGGTTTTAACAGTGAACACGCTACTTGTAATTTCCTCGGAGACTTGAGGTGCGACTACAACAGGTTTTTGCTCAACAATTTCCGTAGGCTGGTCCGCCGACTCGATGAATTTTTCCGTTTCAGTCTTTTCGACGTTTTTAATTTCTTCCGTCATCATAACAACCTAAACAAAACATATATCACGAAACCCACAGCCCCGATTATCAGTATTCCCGCGCCGCAGATTTTCACCGAGGACCAGAATTCCTCACGGTCAGGTTTCTTGCTTACGCTTATTACCCTGAGATATTGACTTAACTTGTTTTTAATATCCGACCCTAAACCCATAAAATCACCATAAGAAACTTAGATCAATTATAGCGCAGTGTATTTAAAGGCATCTAAGGGTTTATAAGGACTTTTAACTCACAAACTCTATCCCTAGAATCTGTTCAATCTCTTTACGGTTCTCCGCAACAAATTTCCTGTTCGGGCCGTAAATTTGCGGGCTTTTGACACCGGTAATAACTAACAAAGCCCGAACAACATCGCCCATTTCCTTGACAACCTGCGCGCCCCAGATAATTTTAGCCCCTGGATTTAATCGTGACGACACAGCTTCAACGATCTCCTGGCATTCGCGTATAGTCATATCCGAGCCGCCCGCGACGCTCACGAGCGCGCCTGTCGCGCAGGTAATATCGACATTCAACAAAGGATTCGTTAATGATTTTTCAACAGCCTCGATAGCGCGATTTTCGGAATCGGATTCGCCCATCCCGATCATTGCTAACCCTCCAGAGGACATGACAGCGCGTATGTCGGCAAAATCCAAATTAACAAGGCCTGGTCGTGTGACTAATTCAGCGATCCCTTTCACAGCGTTAACCAAAATCTCATCCGCGACTTTAAACGCAGTCGTTATGGAAACATCAGGAACAATTTCCAGAAGCTTGTCGTTCGGAATAACGATTAACGTATCAACAACAGCCTCCAGGTTTTCCAGACCTTCTTTCGCGTTGTTCATCCTGTGCTCGCCTTCCATTGTAAACGGAAGCGTTACAATCGCAACTGTTAAAGCTCCTATCTTTTTGGCAACATCCGCAACAACAGGGCTAGCACCTGTGCCTGTGCCTCCTCCGAGGCCGCAGGTTATGAAAACCATGTCCGCGCCGTCAAGAACTTTTTTAACGTCGTCTTTATTTTCTTTCGCGGATTCTGCGCCCACTTTCGGGTTTGCTCCTGCTCCGAGGCCTTGGCTGACTTCTTTACCTATCAAAACTTTAGCGTCGGCGTCCGTGTACAACAAATCTTGCGCGTCCGTGTTAATCGCAACAGTTTCGCAGCCTGTTATGCCTATTTGCATTATTCTTGAAATAGTATTCCCGCCCGCCCCGCCGACGCCGACCACTTTGATGTCGGATTTTCGCGATTCTATAATTCTTCTTAACTCCTCGTCCACGTCTTTGGATTTTGTGCTTCTCGGGGTTGAATCAGACAAAGGCAGCGCCACAGAACATCACTAAAGAATACTCGTCGCCGAAGATATTTAAGCGTATTTTGTCAGAATCCGCGAATTTATAAGAATTTCACTTCTGTTCTTTTTTGGAGTCTTTTTTGTAGGTTTCTTCAAATTTCACGCTGTCCGATTTGACCCACTTGGTTATTTCCTTCACGACGCGCTCTTTCGCTTCAGAGGGGACAGTATTTTTCGGAGGCATTACGACTGTCACCTGAGAATCTTTTATGGAGACCGTTAGTTCATCGCCCTTAATGCCGGTGTAATATTGCATAAGCGATTTGACCTTGTCATCGTCGTTTTCAACAACACCAAGGCAGGTCATGTCGTAAACTAAATTTTTCCCAGCCAGCGGATGATTAAAATCAACTTGCACTCGCCCGCCGGAAGACGACAAAACTTTGCCGCGAAGCCCGTTGACGTTCACCGTCAATCCTGGAGCTGGGTTCATGTCATTCTTTATGAATTCAGCTTCGCTGAAAACTTTTATCAGCCTTGAATCGCGCGGGCCAAACGCTTTAGCCGAATCAAGATCAATTTTTTTAGTCTCGCCCGCCTTCATCGCTACTATTTCCTCTTCCAGCGCAGGTAATATCATCTTCTCGCCGGCTATAACCGTAACCGGACCGTAAATGATGTTTTGAAGTTCAATTTTCTCCTTTTTCGCCACGGACTCGTCTGTTAAATCAAAAACCTCGTTCGTCTCCTTTATCCGTCCAACGTAATTGATTTTTATAAAATCTCCGTTCCGCATGCGAATCGCTTCTTTTTATTCAGTAGTAGGGTTTATATCCTTGAGGTAATTAGGACCATATCGACATAAACTGAAGCATACTGTATACTGTATCGGTATGTTTCCAGTTTCCTCGATATGCTTCTAGCTTTCCGGCACGGTTCAGTCTATTCCAGATAAAGGCCGGGTTTTCCCGGCTTCGATTTCATGGCCTTCTGCGACGGGTCGTAAATCTTGTCGTCGGGCCCGTAAACAGTTATTTTTTCAAAACCGAGCGCATTTTTTATGTAAGCTACAGACTCGTTGATATAATTTTTTTCTTCTACAGTTTTTGCATAAACAAAAGCTTTCTTTTTTTCGCCCGCAATCCTTAGCAGCTGGCTAAGGTCTTTCAGCATAGTGGAAAACATGAAATTTAGTTCCGTGTAACGTCTGTCCGAACCTCTTGCCGAAGGCCAAGTTTGCGTTGAAACCAGTCCGTTGCCAAAAAACTTCCACAAGTCCTCGCACACATGGGGTATCACCGGCGATAGCGCGAGTATCCAGTCTTTTGCGACAGCCTGAATCGCGCCGTAATCATTGGTACGGCTGATTAAATTTTCGGCGTTTCTCAAATTGTCGAAGAACATCTTTTGTATATAGGCGCGGAAACCGTAATTCTTCAGCATCTTCTCAGAAGTTTGCAGGTTCTGGTAAAATTCGTTGACAAACCATTCGCCTGTCAACGATCCTACAAGAGGCTTGGCAGGTTTTTTTACGATCTCGTAAAATCTTTCCAGCCTGTTTTTTACAGTCTCAACCTCGTTCTCCCGCCAGTCCAGTGTCGAAGGCGCGTCCGCCGAGTACGCGAGGTAAAGACGTATCGTATCCGCTCCGTGCTTTCTTATAGCGGAAGCAAGCGGGATCACATTACCCAAAGACTTGCTCATTTTCCTGCCTTCTGCGATCAATAGTTCGTTAATCGAAACCCTTTTAGGCCACATGCTTTCCGGGAAAATCGCAGCGTGATGGAACAGGAAAAACGTCAAATGGTTTGGAATGTGGGCTGGTGCAGTTCGTCTTTCGTCTAAAGGATACCAGTATGAAAATTCCTTGCGCACCGCGTCTACGATTTTTTTGTCAATGCCTTTTATTTTAGAAGCTTCGCCTTTGCCTAACAAAACGTAATCAAAAAAGTCCTCGGTTAGTTTATCCGCAGAAATTTTATTCTTTTTTAATTCGTCGACAATCGTGTAAAAAGCCATGTAAATTGTAGAATCTGACAGAGATTCAATTACCCATTTCTCGTCATATGGTAATCGCGTTCCTAGACCGCGACGGCGCGCGCAGGCCCATTCGTGCAGCCACGAAACAGATTCCTCAAACTGCCTCCGGTACATTGCAGGCAGTATTTCCATCTGAGATAAGAGCTTTCTGGTAATTTTTTTCCAGTTCGCGTCTGAGTAATCCAAAAACCACTGGTCTTTTATTACCTTGACAACGACAGCCGAACCGCATCTGCACGTTATAGAAACAGGCTTTCTATTTACGTTTGTGCTCGCGCTCTCATACATCGTTGACCCAAAACCCTGGTTATAGACTTCGTCGAATATTTTTTGCTTTGCGTCGTTTATTTTTAATCCCGCAAACCTCCCGTTGGTCTTGTTGGTAACGCCTTTGTAAAACTCCGCGGCGTAAACAGTCTTGGTAGCTTTATCGAGTTTATCAACTTCGTTCAGCGATTTGATTCCCATTTCCTCCGAAACAGAAACAGCTAGCGACTCTTTTCCTTCGGTTGTTATCACCGAAACCGGTTTTATCATTTTTGCTTCGACAAGCATTTTCAGCGCTATGTAATCGTATGGCGCGTGCGCCGGAACAGAATTAACAATACCTGTAGCAACGTCGTCGTTTACAAACGGTGCTGGTAATATCTTTACTTTTTTCCCAGATAACGGGATAACGACATCCTTCCCGAGCAGTTCATCGCCCTTAATTTTTTTAATTACGTCAACGTTCATGTTCTGGTTTCTTAACTTTTCGGCGGCTTTCTCGGAAATGTACCATATTTCGCCGTTTACTTTGGCCTTAACATAATCCGCTTCTCTGTTGATCCACACGTTCGTTATTCCAAAAAGCGTATCCGGCCGTAATGTGGCAGCGATAATAAAACCGTCGTCCATTTTTTCCTTGATAAGGAAAAACTTTTCTATTGTCATCGATATTTCGTCGCCGCCCTTGACATCGTCCGTCGTAACAGGATTCGCGTCTGCAGGACAATAAAAAACCGCGTGCTCACCTTTTTTCAAATAACCAAGTTTGTTGAGATGGGAATATTGCCACTTTATGAACTGGTTGTATATTTTGTCGCCGGTGGTAAAATCCCGGCGCCAGTCTATAGAGCATCCTAACTCGTTCATGTCCTTGCTTATCACCGAAGAATAGTATTTCGCGACATTGTTCGGATCTTTAAATCCGGCCACAATTTCTTTTGCGCGTTTCGGATCATGAAGCGACACGTACTCCTCATGGTCTTTGATAATGTTTTTCTCCCCGTTTTCTATGCGCTTTGAAACCGCAAGTATCGGCGTACCGGTTATGTGGAAACCCAGTGGCCACAGGACGTTGAAGCCCTGCATCCGCATGAAACGGGCCGTAATATCGCCCAATGTATATGTGCGGCCATGCCCAACATGCAGCGTTCCGCTTGTGTAAGGGTAAGGAACTGTAAAAAAGAATTTCTTCCCGCCAAAATTTACAGCAGGCTCAAATATTCCTTTTTTCTGCCATATATTCTGCCATTTCTTCTCATCCCTGGCGGATAGCATGCTATCTACTTGAAGGTGTAAATAATTTAACCTTTGTTACCTGAAACAGACGCATCGAAAACTGAAGCATACCGATACAGTATAGGTATGCTTCTAGTTACAAAGCGTCTGTTTCTAACCCCTGCACACCTGCGGCTGCTATACCGAACTCTGTGACGATTATCGGAAGGCTTTGCCTTTCCTTTGTCCCGGCCACGATAAGCCCGGAAGAGCGCAGTTGCATCATGTTCCATTTCACAGTCGAGTAAGGCATCGACAACTCGCGCGAAACCCGGTCAACAGCCGACGTAAATGTTGTTCTCCCGGAGATTTTTACGATCTCCCGGAGAATCATCCGCTTCTTTTCCGTTAGGCGTAATCCTAATTTAATCACGTTCTCAAGGCCCGCAACTCTGCTTCTTAATAGGCCCAATTCACCCGTTTTCTGTTCAAACTGCACGTCAATCACCCCGAACCAGTGAGACGAAAACGCGTAAGCTAGCGAATTGACTCCCAGAAGGAAGCAAGAAGAAACAAAAATTTCACGACCAGGGAGAAAATTCGAAAATGTTTACAGGCGCAAATTGCTTGTAATGTGCACTACACAAAACATCTTCCACGGCATGACATACGTGTTTTTTCCCATTCTGATCTAACATAATTTATGCGGACCAATTTATATATGTTGTAGTCAAATGGACCACATTGCAATAATGAAAAAATCGTGGGGCCTCACGGAAAAGATTTTAAGCCGCGAAAAGAGCATAGAGTCGCGCTGGCTTATGATAAAGTGCGCCCCGTGGGATAAGGTAGGATCAGGCGACACAATTTACTTCAAAAACTCCGGAGAGCCGGTTCGAATAAAATCGAAGGTTCGCAAGATCGTCCAATTCTCAGCGCTTACGCCTCCTAAGGTGATGCGCATATTAGGCAAATACGGCAAGGCAGACGGCATAGAAGAACATGACCTCAAAAAATTCCACGGGTTGTTCAAAAACAAAAAATACTGCATACTGGTATTTTTATCTGAACCAAGCAAAATTGAACCTTTCTGGATCGATAAGCGCGGTTTTGGGTCCATGTCTTCGTGGATTTCTATAAATAGTGTGGATAAGATAAGGAAAGGGAAACAATAAAACTTTAGGCGGTGTGTAAGTCGACTAGTGGGCCTGTAGCTCAGCTTGGACAGAGCGGTTGCCTTCTAGCCTCAAGGAAAACCTACGGTTTTCCTTACAGGGCTATCCTTTCCCTCGATGAACCGAAAACAATTTTAATAGTGAGGAAGGGTAGGCCGGTACAAAGTTTGCTACGCAAACTTGTACAAGTAAACCATCGGGTTTACTTTGTAGGGAGCTAGTTTTGCAAATGCAAAACTACTGCAGTTTACCTGAATGGTAAACTAGCAAACGTAGTTTCCCTGCGGGAAGGGAGCAAAAGGTCGTGGGTTCAAATCCCATCAGGCCCGCATTCAATATTTCAAAGAAAACTTAGAGTAAAAACCGCCTTTATCCGTCCTCTTTTTTTCCTTTAAATGTCTAACCCTCCTTTCCGGATACATGACATTGGTTAGCATGATAAGGCTCGGCAAAGGCGCCGGAATCGCTTACGCGGACAGCGAAGTGACTTACGCGGGAAACCATGAAGAAAGGACTTACCAGATGCACGGGCGCAAGCTGCGCAGGCTGGGAACGTCAAATTCTTTTGCCGGCGTAGCAGGCCACGCCGAATTCGGCAGGCAAATAATGGACTTGGCCTATACGCAGGCCAAGAAAGCAGGTCTGGCGTTTGAACACCCGGAAAAACTTAAGGATGTTCTGCTTGGCGCATACGTCTCAGTCAGGCGGGAGCTCATAAAAAATCTCGAACTTGACCCGATAGGCGCCTCGTGGGAAGACTACCGTAAAGGCAGGCTCAGCAAAAAAATAATGGAAAAGATCGACGGCGTGCTGCGAGAACCGGCGCTGCTGGATGTGACTCTCGTTTTCGGGGGTGCGCAAAGGCCGGTGGCAGGCAAAAAAGGCAAGTTTGATTTTGACATTATCGACGACGAATTTTACCTTTACAGAATAGACCCGCCCGGGGTTCTTACATATCCGAGAGGATTCGATATCATCGGCAATGGGGTGGATATAGCAGAGCCGTTCGTAGCAGGGTTCATGGAGACCGCACCGGTTTGGGGCGCGTTGCCCCTGCACAAAGCCGCGCAGGTATTGGTCAAGGCGAAAACCGAGGCTGAAAAAAGGAATCCTGGCGTTGGCATGTCTGGCAGGATGGTATACGTGTCCGAGGGCAGGTACAGAGAACTGGACCGTCCTGATACTGTTGTGCTGGAATCTTCGTTGAAGTGCCTAGAGCATGGCCTGCTTAGCCAAGCGGACACCGATGAGCTATTTACTATCGCCACAACAAAAGATAAACCATTCGACAGGATGCTCGCTTTTCTGGATGGTCGCGTGGACAAGAACCTGCTTTTCAGGCATTTTTTCACAAACGGTCACGAATAGAAAATTTGCACTTTATTTGTTTCGGAGGCGTAGAGAAATCATGACACGTTTAATCTGCGTAACGTCCGGCAAGGGCGGCGTAGGCAAGACAACATTGGTGTCCAACCTGGCGTCAGCGGTCACGAAACTGGACAAAAAGGTAATGGTAATCGACGGAAACGTAACAACGCCCAACATCGGTTTCCATCTAAATATGCCTGTCGCGCCAGTAACATTGCACGACGTGATGCGCGGAAACGCCAGGATCCGCGACGCTGTATATAGGCACGACGCCGGTTTTTACGTATTGCCCGCCGGCATATCGTTTGACGAAATGAAAGGCGTTGATCCTGCCGTTTTAAGCGAGGTCGTCGCAAACCTTGACGGAACAATGGACATGATTTTAGTCGATTCCGCGGCCGGCCTCGGTCGCGAAGCGCAGTCGGCAATGGACGCAACCAGCGAAATAATTTTAGTCACGAACCCAGATTTGCCGTCTGTAGCCGACGCATTGAAAACGATAAGGATCGTGCAAAACAAGGGAAAGAAAATAGCGGGAGTTGTTCTTAATCGGGTTAAAAATCACAGGCATGAAATGACAAAACAGGAAATCGAAGACATGTTATCTGTCCCGATAGCTGCCGAAATCCCCGAGGATGTGAATGTTGCCGTGTCGATAGCCGCGCGCAAGCCCGTAATTCAGACGCATCCGCGCTCGCCCGCGTCAGAAGAAATAACGCGCCTCGCGCATTCGTTGATCGGGCTCCATTACCAAAAACGCAATCCGGGCATCATTACAAGGATTTTCAGCGCTATTTTTGACTGATCATTCAACAACCATCTCAAAAACCGCAACCGGCTTTTCTAAGCCCCAATTCTGCAAAACAGGCGGGTCGACTTCGCCGATAAAACCGATTTTCTTGCCGCCAACAATTATGTCCCCGCACCGGCCTTTGATCATCGAAGGATGCGAGGAGTTCTTCAAGGCGTAATTTGTCCCGTAAGACAACATGAACGTTTCCAAAACCGATTTTATCTCGTTTATGTCCGCGTTGCCGTGACAGATTGCAACCGCGATTTTGCGCACGTTATCCGCGCCCGTGTCTTTATCGGACAGGCGCACACAATCGCCTATCTCGAAAATACGCTGCGGGTATTCATTGTGCTTATTTTCGCTCAAGACAGACATCAACGACGGCGTAAGATATTTCCTGCAAATCGTGTAATCTTCCGTTTTAGGATTAAGTATCGTAGCAGCCTCCTCGACAGGGGCGTTCATCATCTTAAACTGTTTTTCGTTGTTCGTCAACACGAACGAAACAACTTCTTCCAAACCCAACCCAATCATTATTTCCCTGGCTGCGGAGCATTTTTCTTGTAACTCGCTCCGGGCCGCCATCGTAGGTATCTTCGGTATGCGCGGTTCGAATTTTTCATACCCCATCGAGATGGCTACATCTTCTACGATGTCTATCTGGTGCATTACGTCGGTCCTGTAAAACGGAACTAGCGCGATCCCGCCGCTGAATTCGATTCCCATTTTAGACAGGATAGTTTTTAATTCGTTGTCATTCAAATCCGCGTCAAGAAGCCCGTTTAAATAATCCTTATCCAGTTTTATTTTCTGGTAGTTCATGTCAGGCGTTATTTCAGAGGATTTGTCGTAATCTATTTTTACAGCATCCACAGTTGCGTTCCTGTCTATCAGCGAAGCGCACAGTATGTTCAACGTCTTGCTTATGTAATGCTTTGAAGTTCCAGTAACATCGATAAACAAATCCCTCGTTTTTCCGGTAACGCGGGTCAACTCGCCGTTGATTATTGGCGGGAAGCTTAAAACATTATTTTTAGCGTCCGTTATTACCGGATATTTTTTCTTGCCTTCCAATATCCAGCCGTAATCTTTTCCTTTGTCGTGTTTTTTCAAAATTTGCGCGAGATTTAATTTTTCTTTCTTGTCCAGCGGGACAAAAGAAATTTTAGAAGGTTCGTAGGCCGCGTATTTCAGCGGAAATTCTATTTTCGACACGTCGTGTATCCCAACCGCAACGCGCTCGCGTTTTCGTCCGAAAGTTTCGTGTATCTTCTCCTGGAACTGTATGAGCGATTTAAGCACACTGTCGGTTAATTTCAAGTTGCGCACAACAGCGCACACAACATATGGCCGGACATTTTGAACGGATTTATCGACTTTAATTCCGCCGTAAACTTTCGCAGCTGGATATTTTAATTTCTTCCCGCCACCCACGAACGCTTTCAGCGCGCGCGAGAAACCTTCGGCTGAAAGCATGTCCGGTCTGTTTGGGAACACTTCGAAACTCACCGAATCCGAACTTAACGATTCTGTCGTCACGCCGATCATCGGAACTTTCTCCGTGTAATCCGAATCCTTTAATTTTTTGCCCAGCAACGATTCAAAGTCCCTGCGGTCAAAAGTAACAACTGCCATTAGACATTCACCTTCGTATCGCGCAACAGTTTCAAATCATTCTTGAAATAGAAATTTCGTATATCGTTTAATCCGGTCATGAGCGCGATGGGTCTTTCGAGGCTTAATCCCCACGCCAAAACAGGGACATCAACGCCAAGCGGGTTCGTAACTTCGGGACGTAAAATCCCTGCGCCACCAAGCTCTACCCACTCTTTCTTTTCCTCAAAGTAAACTTCCGGCTCAACGCTCATTTCTGTGTACGGGAAATAAGCTGGTCTGAAACGTATTTTATCAAAGCCTAACCTCGAATAAAATTCTTTAAGGTAACCCAGCAAATCGCGGAACGTTACGTTTTCGTCCGCCACAATTCCTTCAACCTGCGTGAACTCGGGCAAATGTTTGTAATCGACAGTTTCGTTGCGGAAGGCCCGTCCGATGCAGAAAATTTTCGCCGGCGCCGTCAATCCTTGTAGACTTCTCGCCGACACGGCAGTCGTATGCGTGCGCAAAACAGGTTTTTTCGCAATGTCGCCAGACCATTTGTACATCCAGCCCGTCGAACCGTCGACGCCTTTTTCGTGCGCCGTTTTCACAGCGTTTACCAGCGGCGCATTCGGTAATTCGGATCTAGCAGGTTTTTTCATGTAAAACGTATCCGCTAACTCTCTGGAAGGATGATCTTGCGGCTGATATAGCGCGTCAAAACACCAAAAACTCGACTCTACTAAAGGCCCGGACGCCTCTCTGAACCCCATGTCAAGAAATATTTTCCTTATTTTATCCGCCCATATTGTTGTTATGTGTTTTTTTCCGGCTATCAAACGACCCGCCGAAAGCGTGACATCGTAAGAGCGCAAGCCCTTTTTCCATTGCCCGGATTTTATTGTTTCCGGAGTCAGTTTTCCGATTTCTGCATCAGGGCCAAAACCAGCCTTTAAAAACAATTCCGCTTCCGAGCTTCCCTTCCCTGTAATTGCCACCGATTCTTTCTTCACAGACTTTTCTAGTACCAAGTTTCTGTTTTTAAATTCTTCCAACTTTTCTTTTGGTATCTTACTCCCCGCAACCACGTCGTTTAGCAGGTGCTTGTCTTCATATGGGTCTTTCGGGTGAGAAAGTAGTTCTACAACACCGTTTGAAATTTTTATCCACCCTTTTTTCTTGGCCCACATTATAGCTATTTCGCGGCCTTTCAGGTTCCTGATCTCAGCAGGACCTTTTATTGCAATTAGTCGGTAAAGCTCGCTTTCAGGCAGGCCGGTTTTGGAATATTTTATCCCCTCGTTTGTCAGCGAATCTGTTTTCTCTTCTTCGACGATTACCTTAACCAGTCCTTTATTGCTTAGCCACAAGGCGGCCTTTCTTACAGAATCCTCGTTCAATCCGGATTCCTTGGAAAGGGTTTTCACATCTAAGGCCGCTGAACCTTTTTGCTCTTTTAGTCTGTAGATACATTTCAGCAAAACGGTTTCGTGTGGATGATATATTCCGCCCATCAAATCGCCGTCATTCAGATTCACTATTAAAGAAAATTAGATATAATGATTAATAAGATCTAGGCTGGTTTATTTTTACCTTTAATTTTAGATTTTAGGTAGCTTTTCAAATACCTCACAAAAACCCGCAGGTAAAGCCCAATCGGTATCTGGAAGCTGGTTTTTTTGAGGGCTGTGCCGGAAAACGCCGAGGTCGCTATTTTCATGTCGCCCTTGTTCGTGCCTAGCTCTTCTACAAGGGCGTTGAACATGAGTGCGTTCTTACCAAACTTCTGGAACTTATAACTGCTTCTGAAAACGCCTTCCATATGGTTGTCTATTTCGGTTTCGTATTGTTTTAACATACCGTAGGAAAAATCATCCTTCTCCAGGGCGGATATTACGACCTGTGATGCCAGCTTTCCGCTGGTCAATGCGTTGCCTATGCCCTCGCCGGTAAACGGGTCGATAAGCGACGCTGCATCGCCGATTAAAAGAAAACCGTCTCCTGCGCGTTTTCTTTTTTGCGCGCCTGTCGGCAGGTTCCAGCCTTTTATTTCCGAAACCTGTTTAGCGTTTTTGAATTTCGAAGCGAATCGCGAATTTTTCACAATATACTCTAGCGACGTCTTAAGGTTTAATTTCCTTTTCGGTACGTCGCCAGCTACCACAGCGACGCCAACGTTCGAAACGTTATTCCCGGCAGGAAATATCCAGAAATAGCCTGGTAGCAACTCTTCTAAAAAATGAAATTCTATTCTGTCTCTGGAAACTTCAACGTTCTCGAAATAAGCTCTTACCGAAACCAGCGAGCGGTCTGTCTGAAATTCGTTCAATCCCAATTTCCTCGCGACAATCGAGTTCGCTCCGTCAGCGCCCACAATAATCTTTGCGCGGAATTCTTTTACGGCGCCGCTTTTATCAACGCCCTTTATGCCTACGACTTTGCCGTTTTCGGTGATCAAATCGTTTACCGTGAAATTTTCCATAACATCCGCATTTTTCTTCGCCTCTTCAAAAAGTATGTTATCGAATATCTGCCTTTTGCACACGTAGAGCGGTTTATCAAGCATGCCGTTGTCAACGCTCATGTCTATGGCAGCGCCTGATGGTGCCGATGTTATTAACCCTCTGATATTTTCATGCTGCACTTTTATTATTTCATCCTCTACACCAAGCTCTTTCAGGACGTCCACAGAATTTCCCGTGATGCCGTCTCCGCAGGTCTTTTCGCGCGGAAATGCGGCTTTGTCAACAAGCAGATTTTTTATCCCCTTCCTGCCTAAAAAAATCGCGCACGAAGAACCCGCGGGCCCGGCGCCGACTACGATTACTTTGTATTCTTCCATGGAATCACAATAGACTTAATACATGAGTTTAATAAGATTAATCCGGTCCAAGAGGCCATGCTTATGAAGTTTTCGTTCATAATACCGGCGTACAACGAAGAAAAATTCTTGGGCCGCTGCATAAAATCGATCAAGGCCCAGAATCGCAGGGATTGCGAGATAATAGTTTCATACTCGCCCTCAAGGGACAAAACGCTTAAAATAGCGAAAAAACACAGGGTGAAAATAGTAACGATACCAAAATCTTTTCCTGGAAAAGCCCGGAATGCGGGCGCGAGCGTTGCGAAGGGCGCCTATCTTGTTTTCGTAGACGCGGACACGGTTCTGCCGGAAAACTTTCTTGGATCCACCGTGGAATATCTTGACAATGGCTATACGGCAATCGCTTACAGGTCGCACTGGATAGAAAGGGAAAAATGGCTCGATATAATCGGTGAAGCCGTGATAAACCCGGTTTCAAAAATCACAAAATTGTTTGCTTTCTGTTTTACAATAAAAAATTCCGTTTTCCGCGCATCCGGCGGCTTCGACGAAGGGAAAGAGGTAAGCGAGGACTGGGATCTTTCCCAAAAGGTAAAGAAGTTCGGTAAAACCGCATTCGCAACCAACACAATTGTAAAAGTGTCGGCTAGAAGGTATTTAAAATTTGGGAAAATACGGGCAATGGCTATGTATTTTTCGTGGTTCCTGCTAGGTTATGTTCTCAGGCAAAAGGTAAAATATTTCCATTTGTCAGACGTCGGCTCAAGGCGGCCTAAAAAACAATGATTTAATCGTGGACCATGAAATCTTCGATTTTATTTTTGGCTTTTTCCCTTTTTTCCTGATGATCCGACAAAAATTTATTTATCACTTCAACAGTTATTTGTTTTAACTCGCCGGTAAGCATCTTGCCGGATTTGTAATCCTCGTATATTTTCTTCAGTTTGTTGGAGTCTTCCATAAAGTAAGTAAGGTATTGATAAGACACATCCGCTTCGGGCACGCCCCCCTTTTGCCTGTGGTCTTCAACGCTCTCACGCCCGCCCGAAAAGGCGTATTTCATTATTTTATTTTTCACGACCTTTTCATCGTCCGTCGTGAATATGGCCGTATTTTCAATTGACGACGACATCTTGCCGCCTTCTGTGAGGCTCGGTAAAAATCGCGACAATATGGTCGCGGGTTTCGGAAAACCGATCTGCGTCGCAACGTCCCGGGTTAAACGAAAATGAACGTCCTGGTCAATCGCACAAGGAATCAGGCAGCGTGTCGGTTTGTCTTCCATTATCGTAGGCAAAAACGCAGGAACGGATTGCATGCAAGTGTAGAAAAATTCGCCCACATTGTTCGAGTCATTTAGACCGAAAAGGGATTTTAATTTTGACATAGTGGTTTTCTTTGCCACCATGCACGCAGTTTTGTACATGTGGCCCGCATATTCGGTATCAAGGAATATTTTTGTTTTTTTCTGGTCAAAACCGACAGCGATTATGTCCAGTATATTTTCGTACGCCCACCTATTCGTGTCGTTAAAGGTTAAGTTATCCTTGAAAAGGAATTTTTCCTCGTCCGGTATCTGGAACAACAAAGTTGCGCCGAATTTGTCCTGCAGCCATTTGGTAAATATCCATGGTATTAAATGGCCCAAATGGACCGGACCCGAAGGCGCACGTCCCGTATACAGGTAAAACTTGTTTCCTTTTTTCGCCTCGTCCAATATCTCGTCAAAGTACATGTGCGAAAAGAAAATTTTCCGCTTAAGAAAATAGTGCAGGTCTCCGGTCTGTTTTTGGACGTTTTGCAGCGTCTTGTCGTCCAGGTGTTTTACCCCGAAATCCTTCGTAAGCTTTTCATAGTCTATGTCACCCTTGACATCCCAAGGCGTTACTGTAAAATCTCTGAAGCCCATAACATCACTTTAGTTTGTCATTCAACGCTTATCATTTAAACCTTCTTCTATCATAATAAATATCGGGTAGTTGAAATATGAACTTTGAAACCATGATGAATTTGTTTTCCAGGCGTGGGATATTGTTCCCATCTTCGGAAATATACGATAATCATCCATCAGGCTTCTGGGATTACGGGCCGTATGGCGCGTCTATAAAGAGGAAATTAATTGATCTGTGGCGCAGCGAAGTTGTTAAAAAGACCGGCATGGTGGAGATTGACGGCTCGATATGCATGGCCGCGGACGTTTTCCGCGCATCAGGCCATCTGGAAAGCTTCGCAGACCCGCTTGTCGAATGCGTGAAGTGCGGTTCAATATTTCGCGCAGACAAGCTGATAGAGGAAGTAGGCAAAGAAAAGGCGCCGGAAGGAATGGCCGCGGAGAAATTCGATTCCTTGATTTCAAAATACAGCATAAAATGTCAGAGCTGCAAAAGCCCGCTCGGAAAGACGCGTAAATTCAATATGATGTTTAAAGTTTCTTTAGGAGCCACGAAACCACAGGATGCTTACCTTCGCCCGGAGACGTGCCAGTCCATATTTGCGGATTTTCCAAGGCTGATAAAAGTGATGAAAAAACCTTTGCCGTTAGGCATAGCGCAGATAGGTAAATCATTCCGCAATGAAATATCCCCTCGCAACGCGACTATCAGGGCCCGCGAGTTTACGCAGGCCGAGGCTGAAATATTTTTCGATCCTAAAAAACAGGACGTCCAAAATTTTGAAGATTTAGAGAATTACGAATTAAACCTGAAGTCGGTGAAAGACAGCAAGGATTACTCACCGATAAAGGTAAAGGAAGCGGTCGGCAAAAAGATGATATCAAAGTTCGCCGCGTATTATCTTTCGATAATGCAGCAATTCGTGGTCAAGTGTGGGATACCGCAGGAAAAAATACGTAATCGTCAATTGGGCGACGAAGAGCGCGCGTTCTACGCAAAAGAATCCTGGGATACGGAAATAAAAACATCCCTTGGGTGGATAGAGATCGTTGCTAACAACAACCGTTCCGATTACGACATGACAGCTCACGGAAAAATTTCCGGCAAAGACGTGACGATTATAAACCAGGAAACAAACGAAAAATTCATTCCCCACATATGGGAAATATCAATGGGCGTGGACAGGCTGTTTTATTGCGTAATAGAATTGTCTTATCGGAGGGAAGGGGAGCGGACATATTTGTCCTTGCCGTCATACGCTGCTCCGTTCCATGTTTCTGTGTTTCCTTTAATCAGCAAAGGCAGCCTCCAGGAAAAAGCAGCCGAAATCGCACAAAAACTGGAAATAGCCGGCTTCGACGTCGATATGGAAACAAAAGATTCGATAGGAAAAAGATACGCGCGCGCCGACGAAATCGGAGTTCCGTTTTGCATAACCGTAGACAATGAGACGCTTTCAGACAATTCGGTAACAATTCGTCACAGGGATACAAAAAAACAGGACAGGATCAAAATCAGCGAACTTGTAGGCAAGCTGGAAGAATTGATTTAAACCCCTTTCCCTATTTTTTTCTTTATTTCGCGTTCCAAACCGTCCAACACGTCATTTACAACCTGCGCCAAAATCCACCCCGAAGATGTCGCAAAGAAATTTCCGTTCGCGGTTTTAATGCGTGCCTTGATTTCAAAATTTGTTTTACCTTTGTTTTCCTGCTTTCTATGCTCCTTGAAATCCAGTGTTATGGATATGGTTTCTGTGAGGCGTTCCATCCGAGAAAGGCTTTTTCTGACAAGCCGGTCCACAGCCAGTTTATTTTCCATGTTGTAATCAGATAATCCGGTAATTACCACATTTGTTGAGACATCTTTTAGCGGCATCATCAAGCTAAGAAGGCATTTCGGAGTTATTATTCCGACAGCACGCCCGTCATCAATAACTATGAGTGAAGAAATTCGGTTCTCCTTTATGACATTTACTACGGAATTTATTTTCTCGTCCGGTTTAACGGTAAATATATTCGTCTCCATCAAATTACCTACTTTGGTGCCGGTTATTTTCTCCCCCGATATGTTTCCTACCCTCTGGCCTTTTTGAGGGAAAACAATGTCCAAAAGGTCCAGCGTGGAAAGCATTCCCTTCAGTTTTCCATCCTTGCTTAATACCGGTAATCTGTTTATATTGTGTTTGATTATTTTCTCCCGCGCGCCGGAAGCAGGATCGTTTTCTGAAGTGTAGAATTTTATCGGCCTCATCACGTCGCGCGCGGTCCTGTTGTTAGTTAATGTTTTAATCACGTCTATTTCCGAAACTACGCCGACAAGCTTCCTGCCCGACAAAACCGGAAGGTCCCTTGAGCCGCAAAAAAGAAGCATTTCCACAGCAGTGTCTATTTTCTCTTCCGGGCCTATTGTAGGCGGTATAAAGACCGAACCGGATAATTTTTGTTCGCTTTTTACAGAGCGACCTACTATACTCCTGCAGCTTAGCATTCCGGCCAGCTCACCATTTCTAACAACAATAAGCTCATGGACCCTGTTAGTTTGCATCAGGCTAGCGGCCTGTGCCATCGTAGAATTAAAATCTATACAAACCGGGCTTTCGGTCATTACGTCTCTGACAATCGTTTGCATTCAATAGAGTTAATCTGCCCAATGTATAAATAAGGCTGTCTGTTTAACACACGTTTTAATTTTTGGCAGCCTTATCAGTGCGCCCCCAAAGCTCATTGACACCGGTTAGCCTCATCGAGAGCATATACAGAATGAAATACGCTTGGGAAACAGCCAGCGCCGTAAATGTAAGCGGAATAGCCAGCAAATCGGCCGGGCGCAAAAACCTAGCCGCGGTAATAATCTGAACCGCGAGCCCGAGGGCAGAACCGCAAAGTAAAAACACACCGCCAGTGTACAGGTAAGTTATCAGCAATAAAAAAGAAAACATAGGCGTGTGGTAAATTGCCAAGCCAGAAGGTATCGCGAATAACTTGGTAAATATGCCCACCTTGTTGTGTTTGGATAGCCATCCAAACTCCTTGTATTTACCCAATTCCCATCTTTTATGCTGTTTTATGTACCATCCCAGCTTTGGAGTGGCCTGTTCCCGGCATTTCGCGTCAACCACCGCAACTTTTATTTTTTTTGCAAAAAGCCTGAAAGTCAGGTTGATATCTTCTAGGGGCGCTTTTTTGAAACCGCCCACGCGTTTTAGGGTTTTTTTGTAGATCGCGTAATTTTTTCCTTGCACGAAGCCGGTTCCCAAAAAACACGAAAGGATGAGTTGCAATGAATTGTTAAACGCGCCTTCAAGCCTGAAAACCATGGCCGTCGGCGTCGAACCTTCTGGTATCGTTACACCAGTAGAGACTTCATATTTTCCCATATAGGAAACAATTTTTTTTATCGAGTCTTTGTCAGGCAGCGTGTCGGCGTCAAGGAAATAAATGATCTCACCCTTGGCAGCTTTGACTCCAAGTTGGAGAGCGTGCCACTTTCCTGTTTTTTTGTCATGTATAACGCGCGCGTATTTTCCCGCTATTTTTGCGGTATTATCGTTTCCCTGGCATACCACGATCGTTTCATAGTCCGGATAATCCACACGCCGCAGGTTTTTCAACGTATTTTCTATAATCGTTTCTTCGTTCATGGCGGCTATGATTATGGAAACTTTCGGGAGCCTTTTAAATTTTCCCGGCTTCATACTAAACGGCATGAGCAACGCGGCGCACGCCAGAAGGTAGTTAACAGTGAAGTACAAGCCAACGACGGCTAACAGAAATAAAACGTCCATAACCGTCACGGTTTGATTCTTAATATCTGGTAGTATGTTACATCGTTTTCCTGGTCGACAACAGCCCAGAGCATTTTAGCGCGGATGTTATGCGCTAACCGCACAGCTCGCGACAATTCTGGGAAAGAACACGTGTAATCTTCCGCTACCGCATGCACGATCCATTTGGTGTGTTCGTGTGCTTCTTTTGGGCCGCGTTTTATCTTCACGCCGCGCTCGTAAACGCGGAAATGGCAACCGAATTTGTAGCCTGTTTTTATCGTTAGCCCGCGTTCGCGCAAATCATTGTAAACAACATAAGTTGTGTGAATTTCTCTGTCAATTTCGTTGGCAGTTTTTAAAAGCTCTTCGAAACTTAATTTCTTATTTTTGCTGGAAACCGTTAATTTCGCTTTATCCATAAGGTAAATGGCCTCTACGAATGATAGTTCCAGGCGGTTCTCCGCAAACTTTCCGTAGCCGCGCTCGAAAAATTCGTTAAGTAGCGGGTGCGAGAAAACAATCACGCGGTTTTCTATCAGCTCGCCTTTCAACGGCTGGTCTTTGCCAAGATCAACAAAACTTTTATCTTCTGTGTAATTGTTCTCCTCAATATCGCTTTTTTCCTTGTTCTTCGGCATGCCAACGACCATCAATGAATATTCCGGATGTAATATAAAAAGAAGCATACCGGAGAGTTAGAAGCATATTGATACAGTATTGAGAAAACACTGTGTTTTCTCAATCAGAAAACCGTAGGTTTTCTGATTACGATATGCTTCTAGTCACCAAGACTTCATATCGGATGTTTACAACCGTAAACAATTTAAGGTAAAGATTTCATTAATTTTGTATGGAAGCAGTGTCCGGTGTGAGGT
>JACQNY010000036.1 GCA_016202795.1 Candidatus Aenigmatarchaeota archaeon | reverse complement strand
CGTTAGCGCGGGCGATATTTTAGATTACATGAAAGAAACAGGCAAGATTTCGCCCGCGGACGAAGCCGCGTTCAAAAGATATTTGCGCGCATGGGGAACAGCCGAAGTCAGGAAAAAATACGGGCTTGGCGGCGATAAACTAATCGAAGGCAGGACTGTGATACCGGCTTGCGATGTGGCGTTCGAGGATTTTGAAGCGATTGTTGAAGCGACTGCGGATAACCCGCGCATAGGCGGTTACAAGATACCAGCGCATGCCGGAAGAAAAGGCTGGGAAGCTTGGGTCGCAACAGCAATAAAACACACAAACAAGCCGCTTATTTATGACCACCAAAAAGCCGGTACTGACATTCCAGACACTGCAGGGCAATTCATGAAAGATCTGAAAGGTGCAGGTTTTGATGCTGTGATATTATTCCCACAATCCGGTCCGCGAACGCAAGTCGCATGGACAGGCGAAGCGGTTCAGCAAGGTTTAACGGTTTTCGTGGGCGGAGAAATGACGCACCCGAAATTCATGAGAAGTGCGGGCGGTTACATAGCTGACGAATCCCCTGATGAAATATATGTAAGAGCTGCGCGGCAGGGCGTCAACCATTTCATTGTACCTGGAAACAAACCGGATAGGATCAAACATTACCGTGAATTGATCATGGCCGAAGGCATTGAAGACCCGGTGTTTGCGTCGCCGGGATTGGTTGCGCAGGGCGGTTCTATTTCCGAGGCTACGAAATTCGCGGGCGATAACTGGCATGGAATAGTCGGGCGAGCTATAACCGATAAATTGGTCGAAAAGAATCCTGTGGAAGCGATCCGTGCCGCAGCAAAAGAACTAACCAGCCAATTATACTAATTCTGGGTTGACCAAACGATAATAAAATATCATCCTGATAGAATAGAGTTAGGTCGGTTGTTATGAGGATACTGCAATTGCATTGCGACAGCATTGAATACGAGCCTGTTAAAAAGGAGATTAAGCAGGCCGAGGAGGTTGAGTTGAAGAAGTACGCTTTTACAGATGTTCTGGTTTTGCTGACAGCGGTCGAGAAGGGCGACACCAAAGAGACTGGTAATTGGGCGATTGACGAAGCGAAGAAGTTTATGGAACGTATGAAGATCGCTAAACTCTTACTTTACCCTTACGCGCATATCAGCTCGAATTTGTCCAGTCCGTTCGATGCCATGAATATACTTTTAGAAATGGAGCGGCATGCCAAAGAAATTGGGATAGATGCAAACCATGCGCCGTTTGGTTGGAATAAAAAACTTACGGTTTCTGTCAAAGGCCACCCGATGGCTGAGATGTCGAGGTCGTATACGGGAAAACCGATTGCGGTCGAGGTTAAGGTAAAAGCTAAACCTGCGGCGCAGCAGGAACAGCCTGTTGAATTACCGGATAACGATCACCGCGTTTTAGGGCAGAAGCTTGATTTGTTTAGTTTCCAGCCCGACGCGCCGGGCATGGCGTTCTTTCATCCTAGAGGTGTGAC
Source organism: Candidatus Aenigmatarchaeota archaeon (assembly GCA_016202795.1). Taxonomy (GTDB): domain Archaea; phylum Aenigmatarchaeota; class Aenigmatarchaeia; order JACPZZ01; family JACPZZ01; genus JACPZZ01. Next base: position 4,734 of record JACQNY010000036.1, on the reverse strand, counting down.
GATCAGGAACGAATTGATCAAATTTTCCAGGGAAAAGCAGGCTGCGGCAGGTTATGTGGAAATAATGACGCCGGTTTTGATGAAGAAAAGCTTGTGGGAGCAAAGCGGGCATTGGGACCATTACGAGGATAACATGTTTTTCACACAAACCGAGGACGCGCAATACGCTATGAAGCCAATGAACTGTCCTGGAGCGATTTTATTTTTCAAGAACGGAAAAAGAAGTTATCGCGATCTTCCTATTAGGGTTTCGGAATTCGGAAACATACATCGAAACGAGTTAAGCGGTGTTCTGGGCGGGCTGTTTCGCGTGCGCGAATTCATGCAGGACGATGCGCATCTTTTTGTGCGTTCGGACCAATTGGTTGAAGAGTTGTCGAACGTCGTCGGACTGGTGGAAGAGTTTTACAACCAATTTGGTTTTGATTTTCGCGTCGAACTGTCTACAAGGCCGGAGAACTCGATTGGTTCGGACGAGTTGTGGGCTAAGGCCGAACAAGCGTTAGAGGATGTGCTGAAAAAGCGAAAATTAAATTACAAGACCAACGCAGGCGACGGGGCGTTTTACGGGCCGAAGATCGATTTCCATGTCAAGGATTCATTGGGAAGGACGTGGCAATGCGGCACTGTGCAGGTTGACTTTTTCATGCCGCAGCGTTTCGCTGTTTCGTACATAGACACAAACGGTAAGGAGGCTGTGCCGATAATCATACACCGCGCAATTTACGGAAGTTTGGAAAGGTTTTTAGGAATCTTAACGGAACATTACAACGGATCATTTCCTTTGTGGTTAGCTCCGGTCCAGGTTAAGGTTCTTCCAATAACTGATAATAACAACGGATATGCAAGGGCGGTTGCTGAAAAACTGTTCGTGGGTGGAATCCGGGCTGAAACAGATTACGAAAACCATACATTGGAGTATAAGATCCGCAACGCCTCGATGCAGAAAGTTTTCTACACAATTGTTGTTGGAAACAAGGAAGAGGAAAACAAAACTATAGCTGTCCGCAACCGCGATGGTAAAACGGAATACGGATTAAACCTGGACGAGTTTGTAAAGGAAACACAATTCGCAATTTCGCGCAGGTCGTAAAAAATACGAAATCGGCCAATTCCGCAAAAATCGCGCGATTTGAAAGAAAAAACTTTATATAACACTTTCACCAATTATTATCAATTAGGGAGAAGTTCTCCTTGTGTAAAGGGCGTCCGGTGACGCCGATTCTTGGTTTGCACTTTGACGTGACCGGGTAACCTATCGCGTTTGAGCGGGCGCAAGTTGTTGCACTTCACAGGCTGAAAACAGCGTGTGCAAGGAAACTTATGTTTCCATTGTTAGGCTATCTAACAAGTTTAGAATAGTCTGTCTACAATCTTTTTCATAAAAAGATTGAGCAAAAAGAGTACGGGAGGGGAATTGTATGTCAATATTGGAGTCGGTTTTAAGCAAAGGCTCGGCGTCGAGCCACGGTTCTGCGGAATCAGGCGTAACGATGAAGAATTTCGATTATGAAAAGATAACCGAACAAGAGTTCGGATTCAGCATGAAACGTGCTAGAATAGTCGTAGTGGGATGCGGCGGTGGAGGCACAAACTCTATTAACCGTTTGGCTGAAATGGGCGTTGAAGGCGCCAGCACTGTGGCATTAAATACCGATGCAAAGCACTTGGCAGTCGTAAAGGCTGACAAGAAGATCTTAATCGGCAAGGAATTAACACGCGGCCTAGGCGCAGGCGGTTATCCGGAGATCGGAAAGAAAGCTGCTGAAGAAAGCCGCACACAACTAAAAGAATCGCTCACTGGAGCGGACTTAGTCTTTTTAACAGCCGGAATGGGCGGCGGGACAGGAACAGGCTCAGCGCCGGTTGTTTCGGAGATAGCCAAGGAGATGGGCGCTATTGTTATCGGCGTTGTCACTATGCCGTTCAAGATCGAAGGCGCGCGTATCGTGAAAGCCGAAAACGGCCTGGGTCGTTTACGCGAAGCGTGCGACACGGTTATCGTGATTGAAAACGACAAGCTGCTTGAGTTCGCAGGCGACTTACCAATCCAGCAGGCATTCGCTGTTGCCGATGAACTGATCGCAGGAATGGTAAAGGGTATTACGGAAACGATAACATTGCCGTCGTTAGTTAACCTGGATTACGCAGACGTGAAAGCGATAATGCATTCCGGAGGCGTTGCGGCAATCGGGCTGGGCTTTTCAAACAGCTCTGACCGCGCAAGGGACGCGGTAACGAAGGCGTTGCAGAACCCGTTGTTAGAGGTTGATTATCAAGGTGCTTCAGGCGCGTTGATACACATAACCGGCGGGCCAGACCTTAAACTGTCCGAAGTTAACCAGATCGGAGCTATCGTGTCTTCGCACTTGGACTCTTCGGCCCAAGTTATCTGGGGCGCACGCGTGCAACCGGATTTCCATGGAAAGGTTCAGGTAATAACAATAATAACAGGAGTAAGTAGCCCGTACATACTTGGCCAGGTTACAAGGGTGTCAACCCCCACCCTAGGCATAAGCGAGCTTGGCATAGACAAGATTGTTTGAAATTGCAGGAAACTACGTTTCCCTCGGTTTACCGTTAACTCATCGATAGATGAGGGCAACCAGCCGTAAGGGAAAAGATAGTCCGAGGTGCGATGAAGCAGATATGCGGAGCACTTTACTTATTTTTTAGTTTGTTAATACGATTAGTTTTATGGAGATAAGATTCGAGCCTGTTAAAGAATTTTTGTCCAACAGTATGAACAAGTTTATTTTTATCTTCTGGGTGTTGATGTTTTTAGCGGGCGCTTTACTGGCGCTTAAAATAATGGGAAGGATTTAATGACGGACAGGATACCAAGGGAAGAGGTTGTGAAATGGCTGGACAGGCTTGATAAGAAGTTAAGTTCTGTCGAGGCTACAGGAGCCGCCGGAGAAAAGGCGCTGCGCAATGCCGAAGCGTACCGCGATGACTCTATGCATTGGTTAAAACAGGAAAACCTGTTTTTGGCGTTCGAGGCCTGCGTTTACTCGTGGGCGATTGTCGAGACTGCCGAAAATCTGGGCGCATTGGTCTGATTCTGATAACTGGAAACGTATCCGTTGCAACTATACATACACACGGTGTATGTCAGCTTCCGTTGGATATGTTTCGGCCGGTTTGTAGGAACAGCGTTTCCGGAAGGCTTATATAGTTATATATAACATATAATCTAACTAGTGATCCTATGGCCGAGACGCAGTCGACGATAAAGAAGTGGGGGTCTTCGCTGGGTGTTGTGATACCCAGTGAGATTGTGAAGCAGAAGGGGCTGCGAGAAGGGGACGAGGTGGTGCTGGAAATAAGTAAGAAGAACACAATCAGGGAGATTTTTGGAGTCCTAAAACACAAGAAACTGAATTCCCAGAAAATAAAGGACGAACTTAGAAGAGAGTGGAGTAAATGGTAAGGATTTTTCTGGATACGTTCGCCATGTTTGAAATTATCAATGGAAACCTTGGGTATGTAAAATACCTTACTTATGAATTTTCCACGTCATTGCAAAATTTGTACGAGCTTTACCATAATTTATTGAAAACCAACGGCGAGGATTTCGCAAAAAATTGCTTTAAGCGTTTTAGGCAGTTTGCCATTCAAATAAGCGATGACCATATATTCAATGCGTCTAAATTCAGGCTTGAAAACTCGAGGCTAAATTTATCCTATGTTGATGCATTAGGCTACGCTATAGCAAAGGAGGAAGGAATGAAATTCCTTACAGGAGATATTGCGTTCAGGAAACTGGATAACGTGGAATTTGTGCGCTAGTTGAGATAATTTAACACTATGGCAAGCGCAATAGAGCCACCAAAGATAAAACCAAAGAACATGCCCGCGGCCAGCCAGACAAAGCTGTTTACGGAGATGTAAACCAGTATAAAGCCGAAGATTACGGCTGCGATATAGCTTGGTATTTCGTAGTCTATTTTCTCGTAAAGCATTTTTAACCTGTCCCTGGTTTTTGTTTTCACGCTGTAAAATTTGCGGTAAAACGGCCAGTGGGTTGAGAAAGCGTGATGCCAGTAGGCGCCGAAAAAAAAGCCTACGGACATGCCGAGCAGAAAACCGGCGTAGATGCGGCCGCCGGCTTCAGGATAAAGGGTTATGGTTTTGAGGAAAAGCAATGCCGCAACCAACGCCATAACGGCATTTGCCCGCGGGGTCATTGTCCAGACAAGATGCTCGTGATGCAGAAGCCTGTGGATTTTGCGAATCCATTCCATATTTAATATACGCGTCGCGCCTCATTTAAGGTTTGCCTTACAACTGATAGCTATGTTAACTTTGGTCGGGCTAGGCATCTGGGACGAAAACGACCTTTCGCTTAAAGGGTTGGAAGCGATCAAAAAAGCGGACATTGCTTACGTTGAGCTGTACACAAACCTGTGGCACGGCGACTTAAAGAAACTTGAAAAGCTTGTTAATAGGACGATAGTAGTTGTCGCAAGAAAAGACGTCGAGGACGGCTTTGCGAAAATATTGGGCGAGGCCAAAATAAAAAACGTCTGTTTGCTTGTCGCAGGCGACCCGTTATCAGCTACGACGCATACGGATCTGATTGTGCAGGCGCGAAAAATAAACATCGAAACGAAAATCATACACGCCTCGTCGATTTGCACAGCAGTCGCAGTATTCGGGCTTCAGTTATACAAGTTCGGCAAGACAGCGACAATGCCGCTGCCGGAGAAGAAAGGAAACGTGTTACCAGCG
>JACQNY010000038.1 GCA_016202795.1 Candidatus Aenigmatarchaeota archaeon | reverse complement strand
TTTCAGGATTGGGCCGCGCCTTCGATTGTCGGAGAATGCGTCAAATCGCTCGCAACCAGGGATAACAAAATAATATTCGCATCAAAACCCGCAGCGCAAAAGTTCGCTGAGGCGTTTTTAAAATGCCAGATGGTTCACTGGGGCGGCGCGCAAGCGACGGTAAGATACACGCTGCTTTCATCCGCGTTGCGCATAGCCATAAAAAATAAAATTATATCTGAGGACGATTTATTGAAAGACGATGTTTTCGTGATAACAAAGCTGAAAAACTGCGGAGACGCAGATGTTGAAAAATATTTGCGCATGCTGGCCGATAAAAACTTGTTGGTGGTAGAAGATTCGCACGACCCGCAGTATTTTATGAAGAAGAAATTCCGTTACGTGGATCCGGATTATCTTGAAAACGGCGAAGTTTTCACGTTAACCGATACGGACAGCAGGTTTAAAGCCCTTCTTGAGGAAAAGAGAAGGATAAACAACAAGGGTTTGCGGTTAAGCGTTAAGTAGAGTGATTTTATGGGTAAAAACAAATTTTTGGCAAAATCATCCGGTTTCCGTTACAGGATACGGCGCATCATCGAGAGCGCCGATTTAGTTATCGAGGTTTTGGATGCGCGCGACCCTTTCGGAACCAAAAACACGGAGGTGGAAAAACTGGTGAAGATGTCCCGCAAAAGGCTTTTAACCGTGGTCAACAAAGTTGATCTCGTTAAAAGCGTTGACTATCCGGAATCTTCAAAGACCTGTATTATATCCTCTAAAAACCGCAGAAGTGCGGCCATCCTAAAAGACTTCATAAAAGCAAACCTTCCTAAAACACCGGCGCGCGTTGCGATTGTCGGATATCCGAATGTCGGAAAATCAACTATAATAAACCTGCTAAAAGGCCGAAAATCCGCGTCCGTCGCTCCGATACCCGGCCACACAAAAGGCGTTCAGTGGGTTCGTGTGGATGAGGATATCCTGCTTCTCGACTCGCCCGGAATCGTACCAAGTTACGAAAAGGACGTGATTTCAATCGCGATAAAAGGCGCAATAGAGGCTGACCAGATTAAAAATCCTGAGCGTGTCGCTCATAGCATACTGGAAAAAATATTGAGTGAAAATCCGGGCGCCTTGGAAAAATTTTACGACATAAAACTAGCTTCCGAAGACCCGCAGGAGATCCTTGTTACCATAGCGGTCCGCCGCGGCCGCCTGCTGAAACGCAGCGAACCGGACACGCTGTCCGCCGCAAAAACCGTTATACGGGACCGTTACAAAGGGAAGATTTAAACTTTATTCACAATTAAATCCTTATGGCGTGGGCCGATATTTTTTTGTCATTGGGTTTTTCCGGTTTCTATACTCTATGGGCCTTCGTTGTCGGCGCAATCGCGGTGTTCGGATCTTTCAATAAAGGTTTAATCCGCAACTTTGTAATGTCGTGGATTTTCGGAATTTTTTTGGTCTCACTGTCGCCGATAGGTTCAGTCGTTTTGGCAGCCTTTATCCGGTTATTCACGTTAGGCATCTCAAAGCTGACAAAAGCCGAGATAAATCACATGTTCGTTTTCGAGGACATGAAAAAAACAAAATCCAACAAAGTTTTGTGGGTTTTCCTCCCTTTTGTCATTCTTGCCGGATTATACATTGTCGCGGCTATTTTCTCGCCGCCCCTTGAAGTCGGGTGGTACAAAATGAATGACGTTCCGTTAACCGAGTTAACAAGCGAGCCTTCTTCGACAGTATCGGAAATAACATGGGAAGACGTAAAAGGCATGCGCCTGGTATCGCAGGAATACGCTTTGCAAATACCGAAGACGCTGATAACCGAGACGGGCTGGAAATTATCAGACAGGTGGGACGGCGTTTATCCAATCAATGGAACTTTATATTGGGTATCGAGCTACGAACCGGCGACTTTGATAAACAGCGGCAATCCGTCTCCGGCGTACGTTTTGATCAGCGGGCAAGACCCGTCGGACAGGAAAAAAATCTACGAGAATATAGAATATTCCGAGGAGCGCGGCAGGATAACGGAAATAATTTACCAGATTTGGACCGGCAAAATAAGGGACACGAACGTTATCGCGTGGTTGAAATACCCGTTCTTCGAGTTCGGAGACCCGATATTAACGCACAACGGCAAAGGCCCGGTTTGGATAAAGCCAGCGAAATTGGATTTCCCGACAATGTTTCTCATTAAATTCTATAAAGAGCAGGTTGGAGTCGTAGCAATAGAAAACGACGGCAACATAAACTTCTATTCGTCAGAACAGATACGCTCCGGCTCCGCGCCTTCGTGGCTCGAAAACCAGATACTGATAGATGAGGATTACAGCGAACTGCGCGTATACAACTGGGCAAAGTACAAATACTGGAACAATTTCCTGAATTATTATTTCCAGCACGAGAACGTTTTTGAAATCGCACAGGATCTATATTTCCAATATGACAAGCAGAACGAAAGAAATTATGCGGTGATACAATTAGAACCCGAAGGCCGCGAGCGGAAATCCATAACGCACTTCATCGAGATAGAGTCGTCTGGAAAAAATTTCGGGAACGTTACGATATACGATTCGCGAAAACTCGAATTGATCGGGCCTGAGCGCGCTCTCGACGACGTAAGAGGCGAGGTTAGCATCTACAAAAACTGGTATCCGCTGCAGCCGCTGTTCAAAAAAATCAGGGATGGATATTTCTACGTCGTGCCCGTTTATTCGGGCGACTTCGAATCCATGGTCTTGCGCGGCGTCGCTGTCGTCGATGCGAAACGCGAGCAGGTGAAACTGTTCAAATGGGCCGAAGTTCCCGAAGAAATTGACGTGACACAGGTCGAAACAGAGCAAACCGATTCTTTGAAAGGCTGTACGATAATATCCACGCAAAAAGCCGGCAATAAACTACTAATCACAATGGAGTGCAGTTGATTTTAATTAATTTTTTAACTGTACTGTCTCCACGAATGCTTGCACTTCTGGTTCGTGCATCGGAAAAATAACGTCGGCGCCTCGTCCCCGCTGCGCGTCTGTTGCAGCCACCAAAACGCTTCTGTGTGCGCGCATTTCGGGCACGTGACTACCGTTTTCGGCAAGCTGGAAAATTCTTTTTCAACTACAACAACCTCCGGCCCCTCGTGGCTTATGTGCTCGGAAATTTTGAAGGATTTTTTCTGGAAATTCTTTTTAGAGCCGCAGGTTCTGCAAATAAGCAAAGCCTTGCCGGCTTTCTTCTGCGGCATCATCATGCTTGAACACTTTTGGCAAAATTCCATTTTATCTCTCCTTCTCTTTTCGGCTATCAGGTATATATCTTAGTTATTCGTGGTAACTGAAAGCGCGTTGCATACGGCCGGGATTGAATCGCAGATAATTATCTTTACCCACCCCACATAAGGTATTACTAATACGGCTTTGCCAACGATGTTTTTTGTTTCTATTTGCTTTTCCCAATCATGCTGCACGCCGCGGTTGTTATCACCAAGCGTCTGGAACGTACCGTCGTCGTTTATTTTGTAAACGCGGTGTATTACTGGCAGCGGTTCAGACAAGGTATCGAATACGATCACGTCCCCTGTTTTTATATCCGTCGTAGCTGCGTGCTTCACAATAACAAGGTCGCCGCGGTTTATGCTCGGCGACATAGACTCGGAAATTACGTCAATCACAGGTTTGTCTGTGCCGAGTAAAAATATCAGGCCGCGGTAAATGAAAATGGCTATGAAAACGCCCAGCACGGCGTACGCCAAGGTCTCTGCGATTTCGCGGAAAAAGTTTCCGGGTTTTTTGCTACGCCCTTCCACGCGATTCACCTTTCACAACACCCGAAGCTATGATATGCGCTATTCTTAGAGGCTCCGGTATCAGAGCCCTCGTAGACGACAATCTGATAACATCGGCAGCGTCTTTCCTATTAATACCGCACGACTGATAATAAATACTCCTGCCGCTGATTTCCATTTTAACCGGAGCTCCGGCTTTTTCTATCAACGCCCATTTTTTGCCGCCGTCTCTTACCTTTATCAAGGCTCTCTTAATTTTCAAAAACTCGGGCATTTTCCTGCTCACCGCAATTACGCCCATGTCCGTTTCTTTGTGAAGTTTTTCGAGATCAACAACATTGAAGCCGCCGAGCGTTATCCCGTCAAGCATTATTATCCTCAGCTGTTTCTTGTGCCTGGTTTCGTTAAGCACGCTCGCGATTTTTTTCGTTGCATCGTCGCCGTCAATCCGTATCTTCGTGGACAGCAAGCCGTCCATCCACGAACCGCCCCGGAATATCGCGCCGAAAATCCGGACAGTCTTATCGTGTTTGTCAAAAGGCGCGTCGTCCCAGCCAACAATTCTTATCTCGCGTTTTAGGGAACGAATGTCTAACATTGCACATTAACAGAATAAATTTTCGGTTTATTAAATCACTTTGACAAAGCGCGTTTGAACTCTGTTTGGAATTCTTTCGCCTGGTCGATTATCTTTTGCGCGGCGTTGTCAAGCATTTTCATCGGGTTTTTTCCGTAAACTATTACCTTCGGCATTGCCAAATAAGGATGTTCGCGCATGAACGCCGCTTGTTTGGCGCCCGATTCCCACAATTTTTTCCTCAATAAATTCGCAAGTGTCTCGCTTTCGCCCTCAAGTTCTATGTTAGCTTTCTTGTCAGAATTCTCAATGACGTTTAACTTCATGTTATCAACGACTAATTTTAACTGTCAGGCTTATAAAGCTTTCCAGGAAATGATATTATGTGATCTGATTGTCGGATGGCGGGCTTGATTATACCAGGCAAAGGATAAGGGAGCTGGCATATTCTTCGATGGCAACCACAGGCAGGGTACGCCTGCGCGAGATTTCCAATCTGGTGCGCATAGGCTATGATAGTGGGGCCGTTTCAAGAACGCTTGCGTCCATGGCCGCGGAAAACAACTGGTTCAAAGTGACGGACAGGCATGGAGTGCGCTACGAAATCAGGACAGGCAACGAAACATCTGACGCGCTTATTCGTGCCGGCGCACCGGGCTTGCCGGGAAAAGAGTTCGGCCAGTTAATGGACGCAGTTGACGGCGTAGAACGCAACGAAGACATTCACCCTAGTGAATTGCAAACGCCGACAGCTAGATGCATGCTGCAAGGCGCGGTTAGACATCTTGCCCGCGCGGCGTACGACCTTCGCCGGACTTACACGTCTGTAAATGCGGACTTTTCTTCAGCGCATTCGATTAATTATTCGATAAAGCGGCTGGAAGGCGGGATGGAACGCTGGAAGAAGAAATATGGGGATGATTTGATAATGACCGACACGTCTGCGGATTGTGTGGGTGTAAGTGTTGTGGGTGAAGATTACATCGCCAAGGTGTTCGGAATCAGAAAACAGGAAGCGGTCGGCGCAATAAGGGCGATGGCGAAAATACCTTCTATGAAAGGCCGTGTGCTGTTAACAAACGAGCCAATACCACCGGCGACTTTTGTGATCGTGGACTGCCAGCCCCCGCTGCTTGACGCAGACCCCCTGTTTAACATGAAATTCCATCTGCCCATGCATGTTGTAAGAAACAGTGTTAATGGGGCGAGAAAAAGCCTTATCGCAGAACTTGCGAACACCACTTAAGAGCCAAGTTTAACCAGATAGCCTGTTTTTCTCGCGCGCTTGAACGCGTAAAAGTACACAGGTAAGGACAGCGCAAGGTACAAAATCGAAATTAACAATCCTCTGGCCAATAGTCCGTTATCTATCGCGTTGTTAGCGGCCAACGCTCTCGCATTCTCAAATGTCGCAGTGTACGGCATAACTGTGGTTATCGATTGTAACCAATCCGGAAAAACGGAAACAGGATAAAACGGCGCAGATAAAAGTATAAAAATTTGCAGCACAGTCCACGACAAAAACCCGTATTCCTTGCCCGCCGTTATTATGAACGCCGCTATCAGAATCGACATCGCGACCGACGCTATTAATGTTGACAAGAACAGCATTGAAGAGACAGCAGGCTTTTCAAATATCACCCGCAAATCAAACATATGCAGCGACATGGAAAGCAGTATGCCGAGAAGTGCGACGGAAATAACGGTTGTTGAAATTATCCTTGCGAAAATGTATTCCGATTCGCGTATGCCGGAAATTAGCATCTGTTTTATGCTACCCGACCAGGAATCATCCATGATCTGCATGTTTGTGTTGCTTTGCGCCACAGAAGCGAAATTCCAGAATATGTTTAACACGAGAACAATCAGGCCGGCCTCTACGGCAAACGACCGCATGTAAGCGGAAAACAGCCCCCACATTATCACCGTTGTTATGGGAAAGTAAAACATCTCCATGACACGCCATTTGGCCCTTGAGAAAACCAGTATGTCGTAGTAGATCAGCGCAAAGACCCTGTTAATCTTCATTCGTTTTCACCATTTTCAAAAAATATTTTTCCAGGTCCAGGCCTTTCACCTTTCTGGTATCCATTATTCTGCCTTTGTAAATGAACGCCACCCTGTTTGCCAGTTGCTGAACCTCACGCATGTAATGGCTTGTCAAAAGCATGGGCGTGCCGAATTCCTTGTTGATGTTTTTTATTTCCTTTCTCAATTTTATGGAAATGCTGGGATCCAGACCCAGCGTAGGCTCGTCCAGCAGGAGTATTTTCGGGTTATTCATCAGTGCCTTTGCAAAAGACAGCCTCATTTTTTCGCCTGTGGACAATGCATCAACACGCCTGTTGACAAGGCTTTCCAAACCGAAGAAATTCATAAGTTCGTCCGCCCTTTTTTTGCGTTCTTTTCTGTCAAGCCCGTAGACCATGCCAAAAAAACTGAAGACGTCGTTAACGCTCAGTGCCCAGTGGAAACGCGCGTCCGTAGAGACTAATCCAATTTTTTCAGTTATATCCGGAAATTTTTCAACGTCTTTGCCAAGAAGTTTTACATTCCCTTCGTCCGCTATCAGCAAACCGATTATGATATTGGTCAGTGTTGTTTTGCCGGATCCGTTCGGGCCCAACAAACCCAGTATTTCATTCTGCTTAACATCCAAAGAAACGTTTTTTAAAGCGTAAAATTCCTTGCCCGAGACTTTGAATTTTTTCGAGACGTTGTTTACTTCTATGGCGTTCATCCCAATCAGCAAGAATTAGTAAAACAGATTAAATAGCTTTATTCATTAGCCAGCGCTTCGACATCCTGTGCGGTTATTATCGGTTTTCCGAATCTTTGCGAATCGTCGCTCATCCTCGGGCAGGAACAATTAACGTAACAATCCACGTCTATCCCCATTAACTTTTCCGGCGTGAATTCGTCCGCAATCAAAACGTACGCCTTCTTGCCGTTTTTCTGAAGTATGTTCCGCGCGCGACGCGCGACGCTAAGGTAGAACTGTCCTTCTTTCGTCGATAAGAGCAAACCAAATTTGTTTGACATCTTCGCAATTGCAATGCGCGCGTACCTTTGGCGTTCAAGTTTTTCGTGGTCAATATCATGGCGTTCAACCGAGTTTCGCTCCAAGTCAAGTATGAAAAAGGGTTTTTTCGTTTTCATCCCAGTTGGGTGGAATTTACCCGTCCCGATATACAAAAAACAATCGACCTCGCTTTCGATAACTTGCGCTGCCGTAACATCGCAGCCAAGTATCTGGCCGGCTGCGCTTGCGCCCCACTTGCCGCCGGCAGGTTCTCCTACGATTACCTTTTTACCATTCTCTGATAAAAATTGCTTAACCTTTGGTATCAGCGACAGGAAATTAACAGTGGACACGATTCCGATTTTTTCATAACCTCCCAGCATTTCCAAATTATGCCTTAAAACTGGAACTGGATCTGTTGTAGTCGGCAATATCACATATTCCACGGGTATGCTCGGTCTGACGCCAAAGTCGTTATGGCCGTAATGGACTAATTTATCACAGCCGAGCTGTTTTGCATCGCGGTCGCGCAAATCGCATGCGCCGTAACACGGTTCAACGGAAATAAAGACTTCGTTTTCTTTTTCAGATTCTTTGTCCGCGAATTCCATCAGTTTTTTCTTGTAGCCTTCGGGCGCCTGTATCATTACTTTTTCCACGCTTATCACGCAGAGAGAATTGACAGTTGGTATTTAAAAATGCGTTTACACGCCTCGGGCACGCTCAATTTCACTTATCAGCCTTTCCGTTCCTATGGCCGCAAAGGACTTGAATGAAACGGCGCCCCCTTTATCAAGTATTACAGTGGTGTGCTGGTAGGGTATCTGGAACAATTTTGTGGCGTACGCATCGTCGGCGGTAACTTCGTTGTCGTTGTAATGAACTTCATAACCGACGACGTCAGTGTAATTTAACCTGCCGTAGGCGGCAAAAATCTTCGGTCGTTCTTCCGCGCATATAGGGCACCAATTTGCGTAAAAGTATAGGTGAATAGTTTTGCCATCCGCCAAAGATCTCTGGTAGTCCGCCTTGCTGAACCGCATGTATTTTGTCGCGTCGCCGGCCGCAATTACCCGCGGCTCGGTCGTAGTAACCGTGCTAGTCGTGGTCGTAATCGCTGTATAGTCATAGCTTTGTGATGCGCACCCACTTACTAAAACGGTGGCCAAAACCATCAGGGCAGCTTTCATAAAACAATTTAATGGCCCGAATTTATAAGGTTCGTTGTGGCAGGCTCGATAAAAAGCGACCTTGCAAAAGCGGCAAGCGCGGAAAAGGCAAGAACACTTCGTAGATTTTTTAAAACCGGAAAGGGCGAATACGGCGAGGGCGACATTTTTCTCGGCGTAACCGTCCCTCAGCAGCGGAACATAGCGAGGAAATATATCGGAACAGATCTAAATGAACTGGAAAAATTAATTTCATCCAAAATACACGAACACAGGCTTACAGCTTTGTTGATATTGGTGGAGAAATACCAGAAAGCTGTCAAAAATGACCGCAAAAAAATCGCGGATTTTTATCTTGAAAACAAAAAATTCGTCAACAACTGGGACCTTGTAGATCTTAGTGCGGATAAAATTTTGGGAGATTACATTTTCGACAAGGACAAAAAAATCCTACACGGATTGGCAAAATCCCAGAACGTATGGGAGCGCAGGATCTCGATAATCTCGACATTCAATTTCATAAAAAGGAACGATTTCGAGGACGCGTTGAAAATATCCGAAATGCTTTTGCAGGACAAGCATGATTTGATTCAAAAAGCGGTCGGCTGGATGCTGCGTGAAATAGGAAAACGCGACCAAAAATCAGAAGAAAAATTCCTGCGTAAACACTATCGTAACATGCCGCGCACAACGCTGCGTTACGCTATTGAAAGATTCGACAAGAAAAAAAGAAAATTCTATATGAGAACAGGCTGAATACCTACACGTTTCTTGCGCCCTGGTTGCTCAATCGCGCTTCGATGAATTGCGGCTTGTAGCCCAGCGGTTCATAAGACTGTGAAAATATTCTTTTCGCCAGTTCTAATCTGTTACGATCATAACCGACAACCGCTAATACATACGGCCCCGCACCGCTAACCCACGCAGCCATGCTATCCTGTGCCAACCTGTGATAAATCGCACCAAGGAACCTTGCCGTTATCCCTGCTCCGTAAAATCCGTTTTCAGCCCTTATTCGTTCGACAGGGTCTTCGAATTGCGCCATAGTTTGGGCAAGCCCTATCAGATCGCCACCTCTCAACCCATTCACAATCGCTCTTCTTGCTATTACAATACTTTTACCATATTCATACTGTTCTTTGTCGTCATCGGAAAGCAGGCCTCTGCCCTTTGCGGTCGAGCCTTTCGTAACCCCAACAGGTTTTGCGAGAAGGACATACCATTCAGGAACTTTATGCTTTCTGAAATCATCGCCTATTTTTTCGGCGAGTCCGCCCAAGACCGAAGCGCTGACATTGTCGTAATGCCTTGCCGTTTCGCCTACGACCGCTGCTTCAATCTGTTGTCTGGGGGAAAAGGCAAAATTCCTGATGTACTTTTTTACTAAGCGCAGGCCCGCCTTCATGCCCGCGGCGGCGCTCGCGCCGCTGGATCCCATGCCTGCGGGGTTTGGTATCAAAGTTTCTGTTGCAAAATACAAGCCGAAATCTTCTATTAGTTCAGGCAGTTGTTTTTTTATTACACCTTTCACAGCAGCGCGTGATGCGCAATTCCGTTCCCATCGAAGAGGAACCGTGGAGTCAAAACTCTCCTGAACTGTTATCTCTTTTGGTTTTCCGGAAAGCCTCACCATGACTTTGTTTTGTAGCGGCTGTTCCAGACCTTCGAGTTCAACAGCAAGATGATCAAATCCGGCCTTTAAATTCGCACTGGAAGCATTCGCAACTGCCGTGCTAAAAAGTTCGTTTTGCATGTTAGTTGTGCTAACGACCATGAACTAGCTTGACCCGAAAAATATTTAAACGTCAGAACCTCGGTATGCTCACGCCTTTAACCATGCTTTTTAATTTACCAATAAC
>JACQNY010000039.1 GCA_016202795.1 Candidatus Aenigmatarchaeota archaeon | reverse complement strand
TGGTGTGACATCAACACCGTCCACCTTCAAAACTTTTATATCGGCATTAGCTATTGATGAAGAAGCGCCCATATTCAATACAGTAATACTCAAACTAGCTCCATTGCAATACACCCCTCCATTCGGTATCGCTATGGCTTTTTCTGTGGAGCCGGATAACAAACCGGAAAACCAGACAAAAGCAACGCCAACGATACCGACTGTGATCAATACCAGCATCGTCAATGCTATTACCGGCGTAATGGCTTTCATAATTAGTAGATGGTTGTATGATACAAAAAGCTTATTTTATATCAAACTTCCACAAAAACTTCGCCGTTTTCCGTAACAGTTTTAAACGTCCTCAACGATTTGGAAGGGTTTGTTAAATTCTCGCCCGTGGTTACGTCGTACTGCCAGCCGTGCCACGGGCACGTGACTATCGAATTGTCCAACGAACCCTCGCCAACAGGCCCGCCTTTGTGCAAACACGTATTAGCTGTTGCGAAAAAATTACCGTTGATATTGAACAACGCTAAGTTTCCTGCCGAGGTCTCTACAACTTTCGATTCCCCAGAACGCAATTCGTTTGCGGATGCTACTTTGATTTTAGCCATGGAATGATCAAGATTAATTCTGCAGGTTGGTATATAAATCATACGGACAAAATTAACTTGATCAAATGGAAGAGCATAAATGCCCTGACTGCGGAAAAACTTTTGATTCTGCTGAAGCATTAAAACAGCACAAAGAGGCGAAACACACACTCGAAGCAAATTCCGCTGAACAAACAAAAAAACCGGGCATGGACAAAACAAAACTTGTAATTTACAGCCTGATCATAATCGCAGGCGCTGCCGCGGTATATGTAATAATGTCTTCGTTGTCCGAAGCGCCTCGCATAGGATCCGTAGGTTCGACGCACGAGCACGTGGATTTCAAAATATTTTTGGAAGGCAAGGCGATAGATTTCTCGCAACCTAAATACCAAATTGCTGCGCAATACGTGCATGTTGAAGGCGGCGTTGGCGGTGTCGTACACAAGCACGCAACCGGCGTTACGTTCCGCGATTTCCTGAAAACTATGAACATGGATATGGACAGCAAATGCTTCAAATCGGACGATAATAAACGATACTGCAACGAAGGCGACAGCACGCTGAAATTCTACCTTAATGGAAAAATCAGCGACAAATTCGAAAACTACGAGTTGCACGATTTGGATAAGGTTTTGATAAGCTACGGAAACGAAAGCGACGAAAAGATAAAACAGCAGTTAGCTGCGATAACGGATTTGGCAAAGATAGAATCCGGAAAAAAATAAGCGGTTCCGCAATTTACATTGGGCGTAAAAACGTCTGGTACAACAGGTAGCCGTTGAATGCCAGTATTATTACCGCAAACGCGGTTGCCAGTATGGTCGTCTTTTTCTGGTTTACAAACCTGCCCATCAGCCTTTTGTCAGAGCTATAATATATCAAAGGTATCAACGGCAATGGTATCATCAAGCTTAAAATAACTTGGCTGTAGACAAGGATCTGCAACGGCTCTATGTTCATAAGTATGGCTGCTGTCAGCGGGATCAGATTAATGAATCTCGTTATCAGTCTTCTGGCCGTCGGGCTTAATTTAAAGTCTGTCAAGCTTTCCATAATGCTTTGGCCTGCTAGTGTGCCTGTTATAGAGGATGAAATGCCGGCGGATAACAACGCAACCGCAAATACTGTGGAAGCGAGGCCTCCGAACAACGGCGTGAGTGTCCTGTATGCCTGGTCTATCGTGGCGACTTCAAATCCGGACTGGTAAAATGCCGCGGCCGCCATTATCAGTATCGCAGCGTTTATCAGTGCCGCAACGAAAAGCGACGCGATTGTATCGACCTTGTGATAGCGCAGTATCAAATTTCTACCAGGCAGCTTATTTTCTTTCAGCTTGTTCTTGACCAGCCACGAATGTACGAAAATGGCGTGCGGCATGACCGTGGCTCCGATAATGCCCACAGCCAGCAAGGCCATCTCCGATGTTAGCACAGGTTTTGCTGAATGGATAATCACCTGATCAAGCTGCGGATGTGTGATAAATAACTCATAAACGTATCCCAACCCTATCACCGAAACAAAAATTATGAAAGAATATTCCAGCAGTCTGAAGGATTTATTCGCCAGAAAAAGCAGAAGCAGTACATCCAGCATTGCTACAAAAGAACCTAACAGCATGGGTATACCGAAAAGAAGGTTTAACGCAACCACAATACCCAAAAATTCCGCCAAATCCGTAGCTAGTATGGCAATCTCCGCCAACGCCCAATAGGCAAAAACTGAAAACTTGCTTTTCCATCTCAATTTTATTATTTCAGCCAATGAATAACCGGCTATGCCAATTTTACCTGACAGGTATTGGAAAAGCATTGCCATGCCGCTTGAAAGCCACACAACCCACAGCAAATCGTAATTGAAGGACGCTCCGCCGCTTATCGACGTTCCCCAGTTACCCGGGTCCATATACGCTACGCTGACAATAAGGCCTGTGCCGAAAAAAGCCCAGAACTTCCTGTCTGTTAATGTTTTGAATAGATTATTCATTTTCCATTTCCTGCTTGATCTGCTAGAAAACGAACAAGCCAGTTGCGTACATCACGAAAAGCCCTGCAAGAAATCCTCCCACATTAGTGAAGGTAAATATAGTCGTCTGCGTCTCTTTTCTCATGTATTTTACTATTTCAACGACAACATGGAAAATCGCGCCCACCCCAACCGAGAGAAATATCAAAGACCATATTTGGGAGAATGCAAACCCTCCGATCCATGCACCGATTATGGTAGGCCCGCCCGCAATCAGGCCAAGCGTCATCAAATGGCGTAAAATATTATCTTCTTTATGCTTTGTTATCGGAGCAACAATTGCAATTCCTTCCGTAAGGTTGTGCATCATGAAGCCGATAACCAACAACGATCCTAATGTTATTTCTCCGACAGAGAACGCGCTGCCTATGGCCAAACCTTCGCCCATGTTATGCAGCCCTATTCCAAGCGCTATCATGTAAGATAACCTAAGCGTATGATGCATAACGCCTTTCTTCGTCACGTCTATCGGACCACGCTTGCTTATCGCCTGTAATATCAGGTACGGTAAAAAGAATCCTATGGTTACCAAGCTTACGCCCTGCAAAGCCTGCGGTACTTCCGTTGTTAGTTCTAAAGCGCCTTCTAACGCATCTATCAAAAGAAATACCAATAAACCAACTGTCAACGAAAGGAAAAAATCATACCATCTCCTGCTTAAATTTCTCAGGAACGGCAGCCAAAGCAAACCTAGAAAAACCGGTATTACGCCCACGTAAAGCCCTATCACTGCAAAACTCAGTATGTAACGTGCATCAGGCACAGGAGTCGGCGTTGCGACTTCTATTTCTTTTTCAAATGTCAAACCGCTTGACGAAACAAGCTTGATGCTTAATGGCAACGTCTCAGACCATGGATAATCCATGTGAACAACAGCTTTCTCCAGACGCTTTAGCGTGCTTTGCGTTATATGGAACTGGTTGTAAGCGTCGTTGATCAAAACCTGTGATATTGTTACCTCGTCCGGTCCGTCATTGATGATATGCGCGGTTATTTTATCCTTTTCCAAAATAACTTTTTCAAACGCTATTTGTTCCACGGGCGGGAATGCTGTTTTTAACAATCCGAGAGGTCCGAATTGCAGGAAAGACGCTATTAAAATTAACAATAAGATGACCGGAAGCGCCCCTGTGATCAGCTTTTTCATGGTTCAACCTCGAAAAATCCCGTCCATCCAAGTTCTGCGAATTCCGTCTGGTGCGCATGGAACATGAATTTGCCTGGATATTTGAAACGTAATTCAAGTATTGACCTTTCTCCTTGCCCTAATTCGATTATATCTGTGAAAGCGTCTGATATTTTTCTTGTTCCGGTTTTGTACTCCTCAAAGAAATTTCCGTGAATGTGAATAGAGTTCACGGGGTCAAATTCCACTATATTAACAACATAGATACGGACAAGCTCGCCCAATTTGACTTTTATCGGGTGGTCGGCGTAATAGAATGCCTTGGTGTTGACAGCATAAACTTCATTCTCGCCGTCAAAATTCGTGTCGAATGCGTTCATCATCATTACCAGTTCGTTAGCTGGCGCCCGACTTTCCTTCGGATCCACTATATACACGCCGTACATGCCTCTTGCAATGTGCTCTTTTAACGGTGTGGAATGGCAATGAAATAAATGTATGCCGTAAGGCTCCGCTTTGAACTCATAAGTAAAGTTTTCTCCCGGCTTTACAAACTGCTC
>JACQNY010000034.1 GCA_016202795.1 Candidatus Aenigmatarchaeota archaeon | reverse complement strand
GTTTTGCGCGTCATCGAAGGGCTTCACAGAAGGTATGAGTATGTGCCGCTGGACGAGGTTGCGTCAAAGCTTCCGTTTTCGCCGAAAACTACCGGGTTCTTGATTTCCGAATTAAACAAGATGGAATACGCCTCGTTTTTCACACACAGGAATACAGGCGTCGCAGTCAAGGTAACGGAAACGGGTTTCGACGTCCTTTCATTGTGGGATTTCAAAAAACATGGCGTGATAACAAACATAGGCTCTGTTGTGGGGACAGGCAAGGAATCGGTGATAATATCTGCTGAAACTAAAAACGGGTTCGCCGCGGTTAAAATGCACCGTTACAACCAGAAAGAGTTTGTCAATATCAAAAGGTCGTTTTCGTGGACTGCCATCAAAAAAATAATTGACGATTTGGGAATAAAAGAATACGAAATAAACGTTCCGCGGGCAAAAGCGCAAACGGAATTTAGGGCGCTTAACGGTTTGCACGGCATAATACCCGTGCCGGAGCCTTATGCGATTAACAGGCACGCTGTTTGTATGGAGTTTATCGGAAAAAAGTCGCTGCCTGCAAAAATTATGGTAAAGGTTGTTTTGAAAGACCCGAAGGATGTTTTGGACGTGATTCTGGAGGATTATGAAAAAGCCGCGGAAAAATGGATACACGGCGATTTTTCCGAATTTAACATAATGGTCACCGATGAAGGAGAGTTGTATTATATAGACTGGTCGCAGGCGATTCCTGCAAACTATGAAAACGCTGATAAAATGAAAGAGCGGGATCTGGACAACATAAAAAGCTATTTTGCCAAAAAATACAAATTGTAGCGCATCACGCCTGTGCGCCGTACATTCTTCTCGCATCGACCGCTTTCTGGAAATCTTGGTCGGATAGTTTGCCTAATCTGTGCAAGTAATTCGCAATGTCCCAGGAGGTTAACAGCGAGGTCATGGGCAAACCGGTCTGAAGAACGTTTCTGGTTAAAGTAGCGTTTGTCTTTTCCATCCTCGCGTCCGGAGGCACTTCCTGGATATCAACAGCGTAAAATCCGCCCAAAAATTTAAGATCTCCATATCTCAGGCGGAGCTTGGTTGTCATGGTGTTTGTTGTACGCCCGGTCATTCTAGAATCGTCAACCAGCACAGCTTTAGACCCTTCCGACATCGGCGCGCCGAATTCGTACTCGGCGGACTTTTTCTTATCGGTTTCTTCCTTGTGCGGAGAAACCAACAGGTATCTCGCGTGGTCTGGCACATAGCCGACGAACAGCCTTTCTGCTGCATATAAACGCGCTTTTTGCCTGTTACCATCTAATATGGGTAGTGTCCTGCGTAAAGTGTCCGCTGCCCTTTTGACAGCCTCTTCTGTGCGTCGCGGGATTGCGAAGTACGGGTCTATGTCGTAACTTGCTGCCAGTTCCGCGGCAAGCGCTGCCGCGGCTGGTATTGCAGAGCCGTCGCCCAGGATCAGGTTAAAGCCCAAATTCCTGAGATGAGGTTCCGTGTTGTAATTGTGGTGCCATGTCTGCGCAGCGTATTTTGCCCATTCTCTCAATTTTTTGGAGTTGTCAACTTCGCTAAAGGGTAACCATATACGTGCGGTAGGACTTACGTCGTCAATATAATTTCCGACAGTAATCACATTTTGCACGGCTCGTGTAGCGTCTCCTGGGAGATTGAAGCCATAACTAACCGGTTTAGTCGAATCGTCTTCGCCAATAGCCATTGCTGTCAAAGCGGCAAGAGGAATTCCTTTGTGCGCCGGACCGTAAACGAAATCAGGGTCTTCGTGGACGTTATCCAGAACTAACTGTTTGTAAACATCGCGCAAGGCTCTTAACCGCTTTCCCGTGCCAAGCGCCCTTCCCAGTCTCATGAAAAACGGGTGCACTACCCACTCCGGAGACAGACGCGCGTCGAATTCGAACACGTCCCAATTAAACAAAGACTCTATAAGCCGCTGTCTAAGCCTGGAAATGTTTTCCTGTTCTGTCATACTGACCTGTTAAATGACCATATAGGCAAAGATTTAAAAGGTTATTTTAATCTGCTTAAGGTGCAGGTACAGGTTCTTTCATACCCATATTCGGTTCTTTTAGTCTATAAAATCTTACAGTGTTGCTTATTTCCGTAGAATACCTTGAAAACTGTTCTGATAACCCGTATGCGGTAATCCTGCGTGGCGCGTAACCGGCCAGCACACCAGTCCCGTTGACGTGTTCTCCGGATTCTTCATATCTGATCCTTGCGCTGGATAAAACTGCTTTCAGCCTCTTGGCCTCGTCCACAGCCTGTCTCCTGATACTTTCTGCAGAGTGAACCGTAATCATATCGGACAGATCAAAAAATTTACTTATTTCAGCCGATGCCATGTCAATCAACAGTATATATTCTATATCTTCGACAGCCCCGCTGCCGAAATATTAACTACATTTTGTGGGATTTATATACCTTTCGCTATTCGATAAAAGACGTATTAAAGATTTATATGAGATGGTCAAAAGCCTTCCTATTTTTGGTAAAGCGCAAACTGCGCGAGAAGCGCTTCCAGTTGTATTATTTCATCGCAGCCTTCTGACAAGCGAAATTCGCATTCGCCGACTTTTTCGAGCATTGTGATCTTGACCTTCTCCGGCACGTCTAGGTCAAAGACCTGTTTGTGGATTTCCGATATCAAATCCTTTCCGGACAAGCCCTGGCCTATGATTAGTTTTTTTAAATTTTCGCGCGCCTCTTTGAAATCGCCTTTTACGGCTTTAATCAGCATGTCCGCGATTTCTTTTGGTTTTGCGCGCGACGCAATCTCGAATATGTCATCTTCGGATATTTCTGTTTTCGTTGTTGCGGCAGCCTGCAAAATATTCACAGCTTTTCTCATGTCGCCTTCTGCGACTTCGGCAGCAGCCTTCAAAGCGTTTTTATTGATTTTCAGGTTTTCTTTTGTTGCGATTTTTAAAAGCCTGTTTTCAATATGCTCAACTTCAAGAGGACGAAACCGGAAAACGGCGCACCTCGACTGTATGGGCTCGATTATTTTGGATGAATAATTACAGCTTATAATAAAACGCGCGGTGTTCGTGTAGTTTTCCATTGTGCGGCGCAGAGCGTTTTGCGCTTCCGTCGTAAGCGCGTCGGCCTCATCGAGAAAAATTAATTTGAACGGCGCGGCGCCAAGAGACTTTGTTCTTGCGAATTCCTTCACCTTGCTGCGTATTACATCGATACCGCGTTCGTCAGAAGCGTTCAAATCAAGGAAATTATGCTTCCACGCATCGCCGAACAACGAGCGTGCCATGATTAATGCGGTTGTCGTTTTTCCGCAGCCTGCCGGGCCTGCGAACATCATGTGCGGTAAACTTTTACTACGTGCGAATTCGGCCAGCCTTTTTGTTATCTGCTCCTGGCCAGCGAGATCGCTAAATTCCCTGGGCCTGTGCTTCTCGGTCCACATTTCGAATTGTTTCTCGTGCATTTTAACCAATTAAAACCGGGAAGCGTGAAATATAAAGGGTAGGGTGGATTCCTTAACGTGATCATAATAATAACAGGCACACCGGGAACAGGAAAAACGAAGGTTTCAGTAGAACTTGTCAAATTGTTGGATAAGAATAAAGCCGGGAAATTTAAAATTCTTCACCTTAACAATGAAATTTTGCGCCACAACCTATGGTCGTCAATTGATAAAAAAAGAAACTCCAAGAATGTGGACATGAAAAAATTAAGTAAGTTCGTTTCCGCAGAAACAACGAAAAACCCTGACATTTTGATCGAAAGCCACCTTGCGCATTACTTCAAAGGCGACGTTGTTTTCGTAATGCGGGCCGGAATAAACGAGTTGAGGAAACGCATGAAAAAGCGTGGCTGGAGCAAGGCAAAAATAGAAGAGAACCTTGAGGCCGAGCGGTTGAATTTAATTTTGGGCGAGGCGTTGGACATTCATGGTAAAAAGGTTGTTGAAATAGATACTACAGGAAAATCCCCAAAGAGCGCAGCGATAAGAATGGTTAAACAGTTTAACAGGTCCCAATAACATTTATATCATAGACTTCATTATCATTTTGTTATGTCCGAAACAATAAAAACCGTTTTGTTGTTAAGCCTGCTGACAGGTTTATTTCTTGGCGTCGGCTATTACCTCGGAGGGAGCAGCGGAGCGGGTGTAGCGTTAATATTCTCATTGCTTATGAACTTTTTCGCTTATTGGTACTCGGATAAAATCGTTCTACGTATGTACAACGCAAAAGAGATAAGCAAGGCGGAAAATTCTGCGATTCACCAAACGGTAGAAGAGATATCGGAAAAGGCTGGAATACCGAAACCGAAAATTTATCTTGTCGACCAAAAGGCGCCTAATGCGTTTGCGACAGGGCGAAACCCTAAAAACGGGGCCTTGGCGGTAACGACAGGCTTGCTGGACATTTTGGATGACGCCGAGGTTAAAGGAGTCTTATCTCATGAAATTGCGCACATAAAGAATCGCGATACATTAATTTCAACGCTAGCCGCCACGTTCGCAGGCGCTTTGGCGTTCATAGCGCAGACAGCTTATAACGGCGCCCTTTTCGGCGGGCGTGACCGCAACCGAAATCCGATAGGGCTGGTCCTTATGGTAGTTTTCGTCCCATTGGCGGCTACGATAGTCCGTTTAGCCATATCACGCAGCAGGGAATTTGCGGCCGACCGCACAGGAGCGATGACAATCGAAGAAACAAAGGGGCTCGCGAGCGCGTTAGTAAAAATTTCAGACGCTTCTAGGCGTGTCCATCTAAAAGGAAACACAGCGACATCGCACATGTTTATTGTCAACCCGTTCAGCGGAGATTTTTTAATCAGCCTTTTGTCGACCCACCCGAGCACGGAAGCAAGAATAAAGAGCTTAAAATCGCTTAAGATTTAGACTGAAACAGATTCTATTGGTATGGAATCTGTTTCTAGTTGAGACGCTTAAATACTTGAATCCAAATAGTTCGTTAGCGTGAACACATGGCAAAGAAGAAATTCCCCGAGCTTGAACAGAGGCTTTTCAAGAACGTTTACATATGCATGCGCTGCAATTCGAAAATGCGGACCAATTTAAAAAAGATAGCAACGGGTAAAGTGAAGTGCAGAAGGTGCGGTTACAAGTTTTTACGGCTTAAAAACAAGGACATAAAGGTGTAAGTTTTGCCACGCCCGGACTTTTTGAGACCCCTCAATTTCTTTTTCTTCGCAATACTGGCGGCAAGCGGCTATTTCATTTCCGCCGGGTCTTTGAAGATGACGATACTTTTGGTGAAGATTGTCCTTTCCATGCTGTTTTTGACATTGTCGGCCAATGTTTTAAATGAATTTTCCAGCAGTAAAGTTTACAGAGTAATAAGGCATTTCTATACGAAATCGAAAAAGAAAGACGCCAGCCATTCAGCAATAGCGTCGTTTATTTTGTTCACGGCAGGCCTTTTGGTTGTTTACACCATAAGTTTTTATACATTACAGCTTTACTTGCTTATTGCAGTTCTTTTATGGGCTTATCTGCATGACCTTAAAAACGTGCGTTTTGTCAGGAGCATTTTCATAAGCTCGGCCGCAGCGGTTTCTGTCATTTTAGGCTCGAATGTTGCCGGCTCATCGAACGCGGTTTATATGATGGTTTTGCTGCTTTTCTTTTCCAATATGGCCGGCGACATGGTGAAAAGCATAACCGAGGGCATGAAGGACAGGACAGTGTTCCTGGTGAATTTCCTTAAACATTTTTCTTCTTACATCAAGTTTGATGACGACAGGACAAGAAAGTCCGCGGCGATAATGCTTGTGATTTTCGTAATACTCAGTCCTGTGCCATACGTTCTTGATATTATGCCGATAAAATATCTCGGAATCATAACGGTAAGCTCATTAATCGCGTTTGCCGCGCTTTTCAACCTGATAAAGGACGGCAAAAGCATGGCCGCGCTGGCGAAGGTTGACGAATTAATAAAGATAAATATGCTGATCACGATTATAGCATTTTTAGCAGGTGTATTGATGTGAGTAATGTACGCTATCTGACCACAAGAGAACTGACAAACGCCGAAGGCAAAGTCACGGGCATGATCAAAGTAATGGTTCTGAAGGACAGCAACGATGCCAAAGTGAAATATGTATGTCCGGAATGCGGGAAAGGCAAGGACACAATAGAAAAATGGAAAAAACCATTTTCAGTAAAATGCGGTTTCTGCGGGCATGACATGAAACTGGTAAAATTGCTGGCCCAATTCAAGAAAGAAAAGAAAGCGGCTTTGGGCAAAGGTTAACCAAAAAGCGCTTTCGCTCCTATATCAGTTCTGTATAACATGCCGTCAAAATAAATACCGTCGTTATCTTTTCCTATAGCTGCATACGCCCTATTTATCGCTTCTTGTATATTGTTTCCCAATGTAGTTACGCCAATAACACGGCCACCAGAGTTAACAATTTTTCCATCAGGCAATCTGGAAGTGCCGGCATGGAAAACGATAACATCGTCCCTGTCCAAGCCGAATATTTCTTTGCCCAAATGTTTTTTGTACTCGTCGGACGGGTAGCCTTGCGACGCGAGTACAACTGTAACTGCGGACCGAGGCGACCAGTCTGGTTTAATGCGATTCAGATTGTCCTCGTTTATTGCGTAGCCCATGTCCAACAAGCTTGATTGTAAAAGCGCCATAGCCGGCTGCGTTTCAGGGTCGCCTCCCCTGCAATTATATTCTATCACATACGGGACGTTGTTTGAAATTATGAGGCCTATGTACATAATTCCCCTGTACCGTTTTCCTGCGTCGGCCATCCCACTTAATGTGGGCTTTACTATTGTTTTCATTATTTTCTGTTCTATTTCCGGGGTTATTACCGGCGCACGCGCATACGCGCCCATACCGCCAGTGTTCGGGCCCTGGTCGTTGTCGAATATCTGTTTGTGGTCCTGAGTGTGCGGCCATAGTTGTACGTTTTCACCGTCAGTGAAAAATATGAAAGAGGCTTCCTGGCCTTTCACAAATTGCTGGACCAGCACAGGCTCTTTCGGCCTTTTTCCCATCACGGTTTTTATAGCCGTCCGCAACTCCCGTTCGTTGTGATAAATGGCCACGCCTTTGCCTGCTGCAAGACCGTCGGCCTTAATCACACCGCCGCCGTAATAGAGCAGCATATATCGTCCGTGATCCATGGCCTCCCTCGGGTTTTTAGCCACCATAGAATACGGGTGCCGAATTCCGTGCCTAATCATAAATTCTTCGGAGAATATTTTGCTGCCTTCCAGCTTTGCGGCTGCTTTTGTCGGGCCTACTATTGACAAACCATGTTCTTGAAACGAGTCTACGATACCTAATACTAGAGGCTCTTCAGGACCTACAAAAGTCATATCTATGTTTTTTTCTTTTGCAAATTCTGCGAGCGCGTTTACATTGTTCGCCTGTATAGGTACGTTTTGCGCTATCATTTCTGTGCCGGCATTTCCTGGCGCAACGTAAAGCTCGTCGCCGCCATAAAGCTCCTGTTTTAATTTCCACGCAATCGCGTGTTCGCGCCCGCCGCCGCCGACCACGAGGACTTTCATACGATTTTTATTCAGATGTTATAGGATTTAAGAACCGCAGGATAACAATAAGCTGAAACAGATGTATGCAAAATAACATCTGTTTCTAATTTCAATCGCCTCAGTAGCTCAGTTGGTAACTAGACTTACGCCGGAGGTGTAATTTGGTCGGCAAAGAGCGCCACCTTGGTAAGGTGGAGGTCTCGAGTTCAAATCTCGACTG
>JACQNY010000035.1 GCA_016202795.1 Candidatus Aenigmatarchaeota archaeon | reverse complement strand
TTAAATGCGCCGGGTTCTGTTTTATCAGCAGCGAACACTGCAAAAGCTTCATTCTGGCGCTCTTCGAATTCCATTTCAGCAACGCCCGGTCCCATGCCTTTTACATTGCCTGAGAAAGAATCGACTAAAAGATCCTGGCCCGCTCCATATAGGCCTTGATTCTTTGCTACAACAACGCTGTTGCTAAATGCGTCCCATGCCATTTTGTGAATCTCTTTGCTGTTCACGCCTTTCATGTGCGACATGACTATGTGTATATCGTCACCGGCGTAACCGACGTAACTGTCAATGATCATGCCCGCGCTTTTCGATTCAGCCACAAATTTTTTAACGCTGTTTAAGAGCTCCTCAGACGGTCTCGTGTGGCCGCCTATGGATCCGATGTCGGCTTTTATCACCGTTACTGTAATCTTTGCCATTATTTTTCTCCCTTTTCTGCACCAGTAAGCATCTGCTTACTTGGTTCTTAAAGTTTGAATTCACGCAAATGCGGCTTCGAGCCTGCTTTTTATGTTTCCTAGGCCCAATATTTTTTCTGTCAGTTCCATGGATCTTTTCTGGTCCATTAAGTCGACCATGCTTATTATCGCGTCCACGTTTTCCGGAACTACTATAGATTCTTGCGGTACTGTTATCACCATGGATAGCTCATTGCCGTCGGAAATTATTGTGTTCGCGTGCAGGTTGACCAAAAAAATGTCGTTGCGGGCGAATCCAAGGTCGCGGGCTTTCTCGATTATGTCGGATGTTGAACTAGCATTCCGGAGCAAAGCCACGCGCGATTCTTTGCTGTAAATATTTTCGATGTCCTGTTTCGAGGGCGCTGCGCCGCGGAATTTGATCGATATGGAATGGACGTGCATCAATGTTTGAGGGGCCTTGAAGGCCGTTGTTTTGATCGGAATTGAGCCTAACACGGTCTGGATGTCATGCGCGTGGTGCGAATTCGATTCCCATTCAATAGAGTTTAGCGCCGAACCTTTTGAATCATTGGGATCTGCGCCGCGCCTGACCAGGGAAACGGAAATCTTTTCCAGATCGTCACGATTTTCGAGAATGGGTTTTATTATCCTGCACAAGCCTGTTGTGTTGCAGCTAACGACGCGCACGTAATTTTTATTTTTAGCCGAGTTGAAATTGCTGCGGGCGTTGAAGCTTATTTCGGCTATGTTGTCCTTTTCACCGCCTTGGAATACCGCGCGCTTATTTTTGCGCATGTAAACCTCTTCCTTGTTTTTAATTCCTTTTTTATCCGGGGACGCGTCTATCACGATTTCCGACGCGTCGACCATTTCTTCAACGCTGCCTGCAGGAGAAACGCCGAATTTGACAAATGCGTCGTGATTTTCTTTGGAAGCAAAAATACTGATGCCTTTTGCCGCGGCGATGCGTGCGTCCGCGTCCGGAGTAAATTTTGAAATACCGACCAATTTTATGTCCGGGTGCTTGCTTAGCGCGTCAGCGACACGCTTGCCGATTGTTCCGTAACCGTTAACAGATACCGATATCATATTCCACGCTCCTAGTTTTTTAGCCACGCCAGATCGTAATACGGGCCATAGATAACTCTTTTGAAGAATGCTTTCCCGGACGAACTGCTTATGTGCGGTTTGAACCCTAGGCGATTAAACACGGCCATTGAATCGCCGCCGAATCCCATAACTATGTGCCCGTGCTTTTCGTCGAACGCTTCGGAATAAACATGCGCCGCACCGCGCATTCCCGGTTCGCTGACCGAGGCGGCGGCCTCGTAAAATCCTGTGGCGCCGTTGATAAGGACGCTCGCATTCTTTGCAGAGCTTATTGTTTCCATGTATTTCAGAATCGTGTCCGGTCCTATATCGATTACTTTGCCTTTATCCAGCTCGGCAACAGGCGCGCAAACGAAACCGAAGCCGTTATTAATGCAATAATCTTTTGGCAGCATGATGCGGCCGTTAAATTCGCTGATCATGTGTTTAGCGGCTTCCAACAATTTTCCCTCGTCCTTCCACATTTTTTCATTGTCGCCCACGTTTTTTCCGAGTGCCCGTTCCATGTAGACTGAAAACAAACCGCCGAGCATGGCGGTCATGCGCGGGAATTTTTCCAGCATTTGCGGCAATATTTCCAGCTGGTCCGGCAGTTTCTTGCCGCCCAAAATCGCAAAAGAGTCTGTTTCTTCGAGTATCCTAGTCACCTTCGAGGCCAGGTCAATGTCCTCCTGCAGAACAGGCCCGACGACAATATCTACGCCTTCCTCTTTCAACGCTTTTGGTATATGGTATGTTGTTAATTCCTTCCTGTGAGAGGCTGGATCGTCTTTCAGAAAAACCAAGTTCGGAATTTGCTTAATCATTTGGTACATTTTCGTTGATTTCACGTCGGTGAAGTTCCATTCCTCTTCGTCACTCCGTGTGTTTTCCAGGATAATTACAACATTATCGCCGAGCATGCCGATTATGTCTGAAGAAGCCCGGAAGCCTGCGAATTTTATGTCGGCGTGCGGCAGGTGAAGTTTAATAGCCTCGGCATGGTTTTTCAGCGTTTCATTTTTGCCTTGATCGCCCTGGTGCGACGCGACGATAATTGAGCGGGCGCCCTTTTCAAAGGCAAATTTTATAGTCTTAACAGCCTGCAATATCTTTTCAATGTCGCGGAAATAACCTGTTTTCTCGTCAAAAGAGGAGTTCATGTCAACCTTTGCGAAAACGTTTTTACCGGTAAAACCCATGCCAATCACAGTAGGATACTATCCTACATTATCCTATGGTTGCAGGTATTTATAGATTATTGAAAGGTGGGTTTCAAAGCCTTTCCAGTTTATCTTCATGCCCTAGAAAAAGCGCTAAAACGGCCATCCTTACCTGAAGCGAATGGCGGACCTGTTTAAATAAAATAACACGTGGGTCAGAGTCAATTTCTTTATTCAGTTCCGTTGTCCTTGGCATCGGGTGCAGCACGATACAATTGTCCGGCAGTATTTTCATCGTCGAATTGTCTATCGTGTAGAAATAATTTTTCGGGTCCTCGTTCGGCGGCATATACTCTTTTTTCAGCCGCGTAACGTAAACAACATCCGGCTGTATTTTTTCAAGAACCTGGTTGAGTTGTGACATGTTCATCGTGATTTCTTCGTACGAGCCGTTTCTGTACTGCTTTGCTAGCCCCATCGCAAAGGGACAGATTCCGAAAATTTTATTGCCTTCAAATTTGTTAAGCCCAAGGACCAGCGAATTTGAAGGCCGGTAATATTTTAATCCCCCGATAATCGCGATTTTTAAATGTGTCAGCCTGCCGAAATGTTTCCATATGGTGTACATGTCATAGAGCGCTTGCGTCGGATGCTCATTTATCCCGTCGCCGGCGTTTATTACAGGAACTTTGACCAGCGAGGCGTAACGGGCAACAGAATTAGGATCGCTATCCCTGATGACAAGGGCATCGCCGTACTGTTCGAGCGTG
>JACQNY010000008.1 GCA_016202795.1 Candidatus Aenigmatarchaeota archaeon | reverse complement strand
GCCAGCAAAAAAATAACCGTTAAGTATGGGATTTTGAGTTTTGACGTCTAACGAATAGCTGCGATTAAAAGTATTATTACCGGCTGGTGCAGCAAGTAGATAACTAGCGAATTTCTTCCAAGAAAGGTCAAAAAATCAGCTCGCAGTTCGTTTATTCTGAATTTTCTGCTGCCGCTTTCATAAAACCTGTTTCCGAGGTAAATTCCGATCAGGATTAATCCGAACCACGGAAAAATCGGAAAATAATCAAACGTGTAAAAGCCTGTGGGCATAAATCCGAGCCACAGCAGCCACGGAGAAGCGAAACTCAGGGTTTGAAGGTAAAATCCTGTTATTAAGACCAACAAACCCAGGAAAAGCCCTTTTTTGCGCAATTTTACAAATGGAATCGCGATCATTGTAGAAATCCCTATGAAGTGCAGTATCCCGAAAAATATCGTGCCTTTAGGCAGAAACAAGTAGGTTGCGAGCGTTATCATAATTCCAAAGAAAAATATTTCAAGCCCGCGCCTGAGAAATCTTCTTTTCGCATCCGTTGGCGATTTATTGTAGTTCAAAGTTAGCGAAATGCCAACGAGTATTATGAATATGGACGCGATAAATCTTGGCAGCAAATACCAGAAGACCCAGCCAAGATCAAGGTTGTAAACGAAGTAGTTAACATCGAATGCTATGTGGAATAAGACCATCAAAATTATTGCCGCGCCTCTAGCCGCATCTATCTCCCAAAAACGTTTTGAAAATCTCTTTTCCATGGAAAAATCCTCTTAATCGTTTTTCTAAACTAGGAAAATTCTGAATAAAATTATTACTGCGATTATCGTCGCCCAAGCGGCCGCGCTCCATGAAATGACCTTTGACCCGTCCAACGGCGGTATTGGTATCATGTTGAAAAGAGCTAACGACACATTGATCGACGCGGCGTAAGCGAGTGCGTGGTTAGCAGTGGCGTAATAGGCTAAAACGAAAAGCGCTGCTAGAATTATGTTTGTCACAGGTCCGGCTGCGGAAATAATCCCATACTCGCGTTTTCCAAGCGAAATTATGCCGCGCAACGAGAAGCGGAGGCTGTTTATAACTACAGCGCCGGGAGCCGCGAATACGAAGCCGCCGTTCGTAACTATGGCCAGTATTAGCGCTATCATCAAACCTTCTTTCCATAGTTTGAATCGTGCGGCAACGCCGAATTTGTTCGCAACAGACCTGTGCGCGAGCTCATGAAATACGAACCCGCTGGCTATCGCCATGGCCGATATCAGAATTATAGAGGGATTCGACAAAAATTCCGGATAGGAAAAAATGAATGTTAAAGCCGCGGCCGCGGCAACAATGTCTTTTATTTCTTTGTTTTGCAGTTTCATTGAACCACCATATAGGTCATAGCCTCGCTTATGTCCTTTACTTCTACCACACTGATTCCGATAGTTTTTTCCAGGTCAATGCTTTTCGTCCTCCATTGCGAAGAGCAGATTTTAGAAGCAAAATAAATTTTGCAGGCCTTTTCATAGCCAATCTCTGCAGACACCGATTGACCGCTCGGAACCAGAAACAAGGTAGCGTTTAAACTTTTCGCTGCCGCGGCCTTTTGCGCCACATCCCCGACTTTGCCTATGGAGCCGTCCGGTTCTATGGTGCCTGTAATCAGCACGTCGTGTCGCAGCGTTTTGTTCTCAAGAGCGGTTATTGTCGCGATCGCAATTGCCGCGCCGGCAGACGGCCCTTCGACCGCCGACGCGTTTGCAATAATCGAGTAAATGATATCGTAATTTTGCAATTCGGCGTCTGTGAATTTTTGCGCCACATCCTTCGCGGTGCGTATAGAGTTCTGTACGTCAACCCAGAAGAAAAGGTCGTTGATATCGACCAACGATCTTCCTTCGCCCTGTTTTACTTGGACGGTTAAATTAGTTATAATTCCGTCGCCTTTGTCATCAACCGCTGGAATAAGCATGCTGGCGTAGGCCGAATCCGGTATTGTTTTTTTAACCGGTTTTTCCTGTTCGTTGTTAACAAGCACGATGAATAGTATCAGCCCAATTGTGAAAAATAGCGTATATCTTGGTCTCATAACATTATTTTATTTTGTATGTTAAAATTAGTGCAGAGAAGCGCTTTTCGTCGATATCCGTAACAACGCAAATTATCCAAAGGTTCTTCTCCATCCCGCTACCCTGCAAGCGCCGCGCGCTCGGTTTATGGCTGCTC
>JACQNY010000007.1 GCA_016202795.1 Candidatus Aenigmatarchaeota archaeon | reverse complement strand
GATAAAATAGAGATATTACATATCCGGATCGTTTTCAAGGGCGATAAGACCTTGCGGTTTTGGTTTCCGCGCGGTTGGAATGCCCTCAAACCAAAAACCGTCGCGTGCTGGCGTGGTTCTGGCTTAGAAGTTTGAACGCTTCTTGGTTACAGTTTTTGACTAGTATAAGGTAGGTTAATATGCCAAAAGTTAAATCCCCAAGAAAAGGAAGCTTGGCCTTCAAGCCGAGAAAAAGAGCTAGCCGCATCTATCCTGTTATACGATCATGGCCTGTTCTAAAAGATATTAAACCGCTCGGGTTTGCAGGTTATAAGGCCGGCATGACGCACGTAATGGCCGTTGACAAACGCGCCAACTCGCCGACAACGGGCCAGTTGTTGCAGCTGCCGGTTACAATTATTGATTGCCCGCCGCTTTTCGTTCTCGGCATACGCGCATATTCACACGATTACAACGGATTAAAACCGTCAAAAGACTTGTTCTTCAAAACTTTTCAAAAAGACCTTTTCAGAAAAATAAAAGTTCCAAAAAATTACGACTTCGAAACAAAATTAAAAGAGTTTGACGCCGTTGGCGCCACTGATGTGAAGTTAATTGTCAATACGCTGCCTAGGAAATCCGGCCTCGGAAAAAAGAAACCCGAGATCTTTGAGATCGCAATAGGCGGCTTCGATGTCAAAGCAAAAATGGAATACGCCAAACAAATGCTGGGAAAAGAAATTTCAATCAAAGAAACATTCAAGAACGGCGACTGGGTCGACGTTGTATCAGTAACAACAGGAAAGGGCTTTCAAGGCACGATAAAAAGACACGGCGTTAAAATGCTGGACCACAAAGAAGGAAAAAACCGCCGCGGCATCGGGTCAATGGGGCAAAAAAGGCCCGGTAAATTACGCTGGACTGTGCCTTTGCCAGGCCAGCTAGGCTTCCATACCAGGACAGAATTAAATAAAAGAATAATTCTTGTAGGCGATAAAAACAATGTTGTAAACCCGGCCGGCGGGTTTGTAAAATACGGCGTTGTTCCGAATGATTATCTCGCAGTTCAGGGTTCTGTGGCTGGCCCGAGAAAAAGACTTATACGGTTGAGATTATCGGTAAGGCCGCCGTCGCTGAGCAGGCCTTTACCGGAATTAAAATCGATCGCACTGGAGAGTAAACAGGGATGACATTCAATAATTATTTGGATAATAGTACAATGTTATCCCTGTTTAAACAGGGTGTATAATTATGGTCAAAATTAATGTATACGACATGAGCGGTAAAATAAAAAATCAGGTTGAAACACCGAACGTATTTTCAAGAGACGTCAGGAAGGATTTGATACAACGAGCTTTTTTGGCTGTGATGTCCAATTCGAGGCGTAAACACTCCAGAGACTTTATGGCCGGTAAACGCACTTCAGCAAGTTATCATGGCCGCAGAAGTGTTTTCAATTCTATGGCCAACAAAGAAATGGCGCGCGGACCAAGAATAACCGGACAAGGATACCTTAATATGAGATTAAGATTTGCACCGCATGCTGTTAAAGGGCGATTAGCGCATCCGCCCACAGAACAAAGGATATTCGCTGAAAAAATCAATGACAAAGAAAGGCGTTTGGCCATACTTTCTGCAATAGCAGCAACAGCTAACAGGGAATTTGTCACGGAAAGCGGGCACAAAATTCCGAAAATCGATCTTCCTATAATCATTGACGACAGCCTGCAAAAAGTCAGCAAAACCGCCGACGTGGAAAAACTTTTGTTTTCCTTGGGTTTAAATGAAGAAATTGAAAGGCTGGAAGAGAAAACAATACGCGCGGGACGCGGAAAATCAAGGGGAAGAAAGTACAGAACCAAAACCGGTCCTTTGATAATTGTAAGCAAGAACGAAGGCGTCGCAGAAGCTGCGAAAAATATGGGCGGCGTGGATGTTGTCGAGTTATCCAACATCAATGCAAAATTACTGGCGCCGGGCGGGCGGCCCGGACGGTTAGCTCTGTGGACAGAGTCGGCGATAAAAAAATTGTCGGAGTATGATTAAAATGGCCGAAGAAATTAAAACTGAAGAAAAGAAAACCGGGAAAACAAAAAAATCCGCTTCAAAAGCTGAAGAACGATTGAAAGAAAAGAAAATTACAAGAAGGGTGACGAATAAAAGTGAATGGGATGTTCTATTCCATCCGCTGATGACGGAAAAATCCATAGGACTTATCGAAAAGGAAAATAAGCTCGTGTTCACTGTTAATTTGAAATCTAATAAAGTTGACATCAAGCGCGCGATGGAAAAGGCTTTTGACGTGAAAGTGGATGACGTAACGACTATGATAACCAGAAAAGGCCAGAAAAAGGCTTTCATAAAACTTTCGAAAGATAATTCAGCCTCGGAAATAGCGACAAGGCTAGGCATGTTGTAGGTGTTGTAAATGGGAAAGCGACAAATTGTAAGGGCAAGGGGAAAGGGTTCGATGAGTTACACCGCTCCTTCGCACAACTGGGCTGGTGTTGTTGAATACCCGCAATTCGAGAGCACGCAAACACAGGCAACTATCATGGAATTAATACACGACCCGGGTCGCAATGCGCCTCTGGCAAAAATAAAATTCAATGACGGCGAGGAGATGCTTGTCATAGCTCCGGAAGGCATCCAGGTTGGAAACACAATATCCTGCGGGATAACCGCGCCTGTTGTTCCGGGCAATGTTTTAACGCTTTCCGAGATACCGGAAAGAACGCTGATATATGGAATAGAATCGAAACCTGGCTCCGGACCGAAATTCTGCAGGTCATCGGGATCTTTTGGGATAATCGCTGCGCATGACACAGGTAAAGTTTTCGTTCAAATGCCTTCGGGCGAGATAAAAGAGTTCAAGCCTTTGTGCCGCGCTACTATAGGCGTGCCGGCAGGCGGCGGACGAAAGGATAAACCGTTTGTTAAAGGCGGTGCCAAACTGTATCTCATGCGCGCACGCGGTAAATTGTTCCCAAGATCGAAAGGTGTTGTGATGAATGCGACAGACCATCCTTACGGCGGGAAGACGAGGCCAGGCCACCCGAAGACCGTGTCGCGCAGTGCGCCGCCCGGACAGAAGATAGGCTATATCGCTGCAAGAAGAACAGGAAGGAAGAAGTGATAACATGGCAAAGAAATTCTTATTCCGAGGAAAGAGTCTCGAAGAATTGCAGAATATGTCGCTCGAAGATTTCTCCAAACTGCTTAAGTCGCGGGCCAGACGCGCTTTAAAACGCGGATTAACGGCACAGGAAAAAATATTGCTGGAAAACATCCGAAAAGAGCCCGGCAAATTCCACAAAACGCACTGCAGGGAAATGGTCATACTGCCGGAAATGGTTGGAAAGAAATTCGGCGTTCATAACGGAAAGGAATTCTTCTCTATCATGGTCACGGAAGAAATGTTGGGCTGTCGTCTTGGCGAATTCTCGCACACAACAAAAGAAGTTAAACACTCTGCCCCGGGAATAGGCGCGACAAAGTCAAGTAAATACATACCTTTGAAGTGATTGTCATGAAATACTCGATGCAAATGGATCCGAAAATATCTGCGAAAGCGTACGGGAGAGCGTTGCGAATATCCACAAGGCACTCCATCGAAATATGCAGGGCCATACGGGGAAAGAACCTGCAAAAGGCAAAATCCATGCTGCAAAGAATCTCAACGAGACAAGAGTCACTGGACGGTAAATTTTACACAAATGCGGTAGCTGAAATGTTAAGTTTGCTCGAAAGCGCAGAATCAAATGCGAAAGCAAAGGGTTTGGACGTTAACAAATTAATTGTCTTGGCCTCGGCCACAAAAGGCTTCACATTCACGCGGCCGAGATCGAGAAGGAAATTATCAGGCCAGACAGGCCGGATGACAAACGTGCAAATAATGTTGAGGGCGGCGTAAATGGCAAAAGAAATAAAATTCATTAAAGAGGGCATAAGGTCGGTTTTCATAGAAGAATACCTGAAAAGCCAGTTCCAGCGCGCCGATTACTCGCACATTGAGGTCAGCAAAACGCCTCTCGGAACCAGGATCATAATCTTCGCAAACAGGCCGGGTATAGTGATAGGCCGCGGAGGCGAAAAAATAAAAGCCATAACAGAATATTTGCGTGAACACTTCAAACTGGATAATCCGCAATTAGACGTGAAAGAGGTGCGCGACCCGGATCTGGACGCGCAAATCATATCAAGGCAAATCGCGTCATCGCTGGAGCGGGGATTGAACTACAAACGGGTTGCGAATATGACAATAAAACGCGTAATGGATTCAGGCGCCGTGGGAATACAAATAAGAATATCAGGAAAACTCGGCGGTGAAAAATCTAGAACCGATAAATTCATGCAAGGTTATCTTCAACACTCGGGCGAAACCGCAGACAGGCTGGTTTCCAAAGGAAAAGCTGAAGCACTGTTGAAACCGGGAAAAGTGGGAATTCAGGTCAAGATAATGAACATAAACATAGAGCAGGAAATGAAACAGCAAAAAGAAAAACTCCTGGCTGAACAAAAAGCAGAGTGATAATATGGCGATAATAAAAATAAAAGAAGTGCGCGGCATGAAAGCCGAAGAACGGTTGAAAAGATTAGATGAATTCAGGCTTGAACTCGCAAAGTTAAAAGGAAGTTCCGCAGTGGGAGCGAGCATAAAAGAGCCGGGAAAAGTCAAGGAGTTGCGCAAAGCGATTGCAACAATACTTACAGTAAATAAGGAAGGAAGGAAAGGAGGAAAGGAAGCATAGATGGCAGATACTTGCCCCAACTGCGGGTTGCCTAGAGAGCTTTGCGTATGCGTTGCTATGGGTATAAAGGACCAGCAAATACTGGTATACCT
This sequence comes from Candidatus Aenigmatarchaeota archaeon, assembly GCA_016202795.1. Taxonomy (GTDB): domain Archaea; phylum Aenigmatarchaeota; class Aenigmatarchaeia; order JACPZZ01; family JACPZZ01; genus JACPZZ01. The sequence goes on along the minus strand of JACQNY010000007.1, from coordinate 13,449 downwards.
TGACAAGAGAAGCTACGGGAAAAACGTGACCATCATAGAAGGCATAGACGACAAAAACGCAAAAGACCTTACAAAAACACTTAAATCAAAACTCGCCTGCGGCGGAACTTACAAGGACGGGCGAATTGAATTACAAGGCGATCACAAAAGAAAGCTCAAGGACATGCTTGTGAAATACGGGTTCAAGGAAACGCAAATACAGGTGAAATGATGATAAAACCATCGAACTTGACGCGGCATGAGCTGATAGGATTAAAATGCGAGGCGAACCAGAAAACAGGAAAAGTAAAAATCGACGGCCGTGTGATCGACGAAACAAGGAATACGTTCGTGATCATGACGGAAAGGGGAAAAAGGACACTGATAAAGGACAAATACAATTTTGTGTTTCGGCTCCCCGACAAAGGAATAAAAGTAAACGGCGCTGTCCTGGTAGGCAGGCCAAAAGACAGGATAAAGAAAAAGATTGAAAAATGGTGATGATATGAAAAATAAAAAAAACATCGGTGTGGACGCGAAACCTCCGGTAAAAGCGTGCAGCGACGCGAAATGCTGTTGGCACGGCTCATTGCCTGTACGCGGACGTGTTTTTGAAGGAAAGGTCATATCCAGCAAAGCGTCAAGGACCGTTGTTGTTAAATGGGGTTACAACAAGTTCATACCAAAATACCAGCGTTATGAAAGAAGAAATACCACAGTACGCGCCCACAGCCCAGAATGCATGTCGGCGAAAATGGGCGACACCGTAAAGATCGCGGAGTGCAGACCGTTAAGCAAGACAAAATCTTTTGTGGTTGTTGAAAATATAAGCGAGGCGAAATGAAATGAAAGCAATATCTTCATCCGCATCACGCGGGATCAACGTGGACTCGACAATAAACTGCGCAGACAATTCAGGGGCTAAAACATTGAGTGTAATAGCGGTTAAAGTTTACAAAAGCACAAAACGCAAAAAACCGGCCGCGGCGATAGGCGATCTGATCGTCTGCTCGGTCGTAAAAGGTGACGTGAAAAAAAGGCATGAAGTCGTCTTAGCTGTTCTGATAAGGCAGAAAAAAGAGTACAAGCGCGCTAACGGAATGCGGATAAAATTCGAGGACAACGCCGCTGTCGTTGTCAATGACAGGGGCGAGCCTGTCGGAACAGAGATTAAAGGCCCGGTTGCAAGAGAGGCGGTTGAAAGATTTTCCGCGATAGGAAAAATAGCATCGCAAATAGTTTGAGAGGATGGGAATGAAAACCAAAAACCAAAATTTGCAGAGAAAAATGTCGCTTTACGCGCCGCTGCATAAAAAGAAGAAATTGATGCATGTAGCGTTAAGCAAGGATCTGAGAATACAACTTAAACGAAGATCCCTAGGGATACGCAAAGGCGACGAGGTCCGGATAATCAAAGGCAAGTTCAAGAACACGCAAGGCACGGTCACAAAAGTGGATCTTAAAAAGATGAAAGTTTACATTGACACTGCTGTTGTGAAAAAGAAGAGCGGCGGACAGGTCCAAGTTCCGATTTCAACCGCAAAATTGAGAATAACCAAACTGATAACAACAGACAAAAGCAGGCAAAAATTAATGCAAATTAAGGTGTGATTATGAAAACTAAAAGAGAAATGGCCCCGAAATTTTGGAGGATAGAAACCAAAACGAAAACATTTACAACTAGCCCGAGCCCGGGCCCACATCCTGCGTTTTCCTCGTTTCCTTTGAGAATAATGATAAGGGACATATTAGGCATAGCCGAAAGCGCGACCGAGGCGAGAACCATACTTAACGCCGGAAAAATACAGGTTGACGGGGTTGTAAGGAAGGATCCAGGATTCCCGGTTGGTTTGATGGACGTTATACACGTGCCGGACATGCAAAAATATTATCGTGTCATGCCATCCCAAAAAGGATTGACGATAAAAGAAATGACAAAAGACTATGATAAAAAGATGCTAAAAATCAAGAACAAAAGAATGTTACGCGGCAATAAAATCCAACTGAACTTCCACGACGGAAGCAACCTGATAACAGCAAAGGCCGATTACAAGCCAAACGACGTTGTTGTTGTGAAACTTCCTTCCAAGGAAATAACTGCGCACGTGTCACTGGATACGGGGGTTAGCCTTCTTATAACAGGCGGCAAAAACATCGGCAGGATCGCAAAGCTCAAGAAAATCGAAAAAATCAGCGGTTCGCGCGCTGACGAATTGACCGTGGAAACAGAGGACGGCGATCATAAAACGCAGATAAAATTCGTTTTTGCGATCGGAAAGGAGAAACCGCTAATAGACTTAGGTGAGTAAATGAACCCGATGCTTAACATTTCAATTGACAAAATCACCCTAAACATGGGTGCAGGCGGTCCGGGCGAAAAGCTGGAAAAATCCAAAAAGCTGCTGGAAAAAGTAAGCGGCGAGAAAAGCGTGATAACCAAGGCCCACAAAAGGTCCACGTTCGGGGTTGCGAAAGGCAGACAGATAGGGGTAAAGGTCATAATACGCGGCACGAAGGCCGAAGATCTGCTTAAAAGAGTACTAGAAGCGTCGGAAAATAAAATCCAAGCGTCGCAGTTTGACGACCATGGAAACTTTTCCATAGGCGTCCATGAATACATTGACGTGCCGGGAATAAAATACGATCCAGCGATAGGCATAATGGGGTTCGATGTTGCTGTCACATTAAAGCGCGCTGGGTACCGCGTTTCAAAAAGAAGGAAAAAACCGGCGAAAATCGGCAAGAGACACCTGATAACGCGCGAGCAGGCTGTTGAATGGATAAAAGAAAGGATGGGGACTGAAGTGGTATGAAAGCCGTAAAAAGAGAGAAAAAATTCGGGCCCGGTTCCCGAACATGCAGAAGATGCAACCGATATGGGGCGATAATACGAAAATACGGGCTCAATTACTGCAGGCAATGCTTCCGCGAGGTAGCGAAAAGCGTGGGATTCAAGAAGTATAACTAATGGTGAAAAATATGGGACAGGATTTGCTTAACGAGGCTTTGGTAGTAATTAAAAACGCGGAAAATTCCGGAAAAATGGAATGCATTACGCCCGCGTCTGAATTAATCAAGAACGTCCTGCTGGTTATGCAAAAGAACGGTTACATAGGGAACTTTGAATTGGTAGACGACAAAAAATCCGGCAAATTCCGCGTCGAGCTAATAATGAAATTAAACAACTGCGGCGCCATATCCCCCAGATTTTCGATAGGGTTGAAGGAAATGGAAAAACAAGAAACTGTTTACCTGCCTGCCAAAGATTTTGGGATATTGATATTTTCAACCAGCAAAGGCGTGATGGACCAAAAAGAGGCGAAATCAAAAAAGATAGGAGGCAAATTAATCTCGTTTGCTTATTGATGTGATTTAAATGACTGTCCTTGAAATACCAAAAGAAGCGAACATAGAAATAAAAGACAATGAGATAACGGTTAAAGGTAAACTCGGAACCATAAAGAAAAAAATTGCCATGGAAAACGTGGAGATAAAAAAAGACGCCGACACGATAACGATAAACCCGAAAGGGAAGAGACGTGAAGCGAAGGCGATGGCCGGCACGGTTTCGTCGCACATAGATAATATGTTCGTTGGCGTCACAAAAGGCTGGACTTACACATTAAAAATACTTTACCTGCATTTTCCGATGACCGTGAAAACCGAAAAGGATAAAGTTGTGATAACCAACTTCCTTGGTGAAAGGACACCGCGGACTACGGGAATCGTGGGCGAAAGCAAAGTAGAGGTTAAAGGCGACCAGATAATAGTCACGGGTGCGGATATTGAAGACGTTAGCCGAACAGCATCAAACATCGAACGCGCGACGCGTATAAAATTTTATGATCGAAGGGTGTTCCAAGACGGTATTTTCATAACTTCGAAGGGCGATTAAAATGAGCAAGAGATTCAGAAGACAGGAAAAGTATGCGGAGAAAAGGGTTAAAAATAAGGCCTGGCGAAAGCCGAGAGGCATAAACTCAAAGATGAGAATGCGCGAAGGCGGCAAACCGCATTCTGTGCGCATCGGTTACGGCTCGCCGACAAAGGGAAAGGGCTTCCACCCGTCCGGTTTTAAGGAAATCCTAGTTAACAATGAAAAGCAGCTTGCGCTGATAGCAAAAATAGCAAATGAAAAGATTGCGGTAAGAATCGCATCCACTGTCGGCGGAAAAAAGCGCGCGGCAATCCTGAAAATGGCCGACGAGGCGAAATTAAAAATATTGAATCGGTGAAAATTATGAATACGGGCATACAAAGAAGAATCGCGTCGAAGATCTTGAAGTGCGGCGCGAACCGCGTTTGGATAGACCCGCAGAAATTGAAAGACGTATCCGAAGCGATCACACGCGACGACGTCCGAAGGCTGATAAAAAGCGGCGCCATAGCCAAATCCGCAGAAGAAGCGCCTTCTAGAAGGGAAATAAGGATTAGAGCGATTAAAAAAAGAAAGGGCCGCCGCTCCGGGCACGGAAGCAGAAAAGGCACGTTTGAATCGCGCACAGGCAATACGAAAAAATTGAGATGGATCAAAACAATACGGCCACAGAGACAGATGATAAGCGAGTTTAAAGCGTCTGGTGCGATTAACAACGAAACTTACAAAACGCTTTATAAACTTTCCAAAGGCGGTGTGTTCCGAAGTCGCAAGCACTTGGAGCTGTACATGAAAGAACACAACATGCTGGATGAGAACGCCAAAAAGGAAGGAAAGGCTGTGAATAAGCCTTTCAAAACAACGAAAAGCTAAAGCTTTTCGTGCATAGGAAATCTACCAGATTTCCTATGAGGCTTAAGCGAAAGAGAATGTGAGAAGGGATTTTAAATGATGAGGATGCAATTCCGACGCAGAAGAGAAAAGAAAACCGATTACAACAGGCGGCTCAATCTTCTTCGATCCGGAAAAACCAGGCTGGTTGTGAGAAAAACATTAAGGCACTATTTAGTCCAGCTCGCGGATTACACAGGACAGGGCGACAAGACCATAGCCGCTTCAAACAGCATTGAATTGAAAAAATTTGGCTGGGCGCTGCCTACGGGCAACTTACCTGCCGCATACCTGACAGGATTTTTATGCGGGCTGAAAGCCAAAGGCAAGGTTAAAGACGCTGTGCTGGATATCGGACTGCAGAATTCGACCAAGGGCAGCACTATTTACGCGGTTTTGAAAGGCGTAATTGACGCCGGCATTGCGATTCCCCACGATGCCGCGATCTTGCCTTCGGCGGACAGGATAAACGGCAAACACATTGCGGATTATGCTGAATCGCTGAAGAAAAGCGACCAAGCGGAATTTAAGAAACGCTTCTCCTCTTACCTGAAGCTCAACGAAAACCCTGAAGAATTGCCGAAAAAGTTTGAAGAGACGAAGAAAGCGATGCGGGCGAAGTTCTGATTTCCTAAACGACTATTCCTTCCCTCAAGGCCTCGTTAACTATGGAAACTTCCTTCTTAAGCTTCCCAAATTCCTTTGTGTTAAACAGCAAAATATCAACAGGATAATCAATTTTCTGCTTCAAATGCCATTCGTCATAAAGTTTCGGCGTTATCGTAAAATGTTCCTTTAATCCAAACCTTCTGCTTACAACGATTATATCGACATCGCTGTCCCTTGTCATTTCTCCCCGTGCAGCAGAACCGAAGATTATAATTTTATCTACAAAAAAATTTTTTTTGATTGCACTTTCGAACTTTCTCACTTCTTTCGTTATTTCTTCAGTCTTTTTTTTGCCCATTTTACAACCGCCTCGCTGCATTTTACTGCGTCCTCAGCCATTTTTTTGTTATAGTTTATATCAATCGGGTATCTTGTATCCATATAATGGGGATTTAATTTTGTACAGTGTTCTATAATTTCTTTATCAGCGCTCAGTGTGAGCGCCAATTTCTCCAAATCATGTATCTTCCACAATCTTTTGAATTTCAAAATATACAAGGCTTTCAGCGCTTTCTCGGCTGCTTGGTGCGAGAGAAACGCAGCCACGTCAAACAGGTTTTGTTTCAGGTTTATGTTAGCAGCTCTCAGGTCTTTGCCCGCTCTTGCAACCCACTTTATTACTTCCTTCATTCTACAACATATAACTCTGTGACCGCTTAAATAGTATTTTACTTCTGACAACTGTTAACATTGTTGCCGCATCATATTTTTGGGTTAACGGCGTTATTTTCAACCTATTAAAACATTATTATTACCCCCGCAAACCAGATTATTGGTATGGTCAACACCTATCTCTGGAACTTCCTGATTTTTTCCGGTTTTTCTTTGACCATAGTTTACATCTTTGCGTCATATTTTATCCTAAAATTTGTTTACGCCAGCTACAAGAAGCGCGAGCAGCCTCTTTCGTGGTTAGGTTTAGTAGCCTCTATACTAGTTATCGGCGTTGCGAACCTGACCGAGGCGTCGTATCATTCGTATAACGCCCTTACCGGCAGCATCTTTGGCAACGCTTACATCCTGTTCGACAGCGAAGTAGCGAGGTCGCTGCTTTTCTTCGCGCTTTTTTTCAAATATTATGCTGCGATGCTTTTGGTTCTGTTTGCCTTGCTTTTGGCCAAGGAGTCTAAAAAGTTTAGAACGTGAAGTTTAATCGTTGATTTAGGCTAAAAATACGCTTTTTGACGTAAAAATTCGACACACGACGAATAAACGTTTAAATCAATATGTCCCCAATAGCATTGTAGGTGAAACGACATGGCTGTTGGCTTGGAACTATTAACTAGTCCAGTCACAAGTGTGTTCGTTGTACTCGCATTAGCTGAGTACACAGGTCTTCGAAAGATGGCCGAAAAGGCTTTCAATTGGGTCGCCGCGGGTGGAGTATTACTACTCCTATCCGGCGTTACAGCTGAGAGCTTGGGATCCGGAACACTGGGTACGGTGGGTCTCGGATCGTTGTCTTTCGGAGGTCAGCTCGCAGGGCTTTTCAGCGTCCTAGGCGGTATAGCCGTCTTGGTCGGAGCTTTGCTAGCGGCATTGACATTGCTTCAAGAAGCTTAATCGCTTCATGCATGTCAAAACCAACGAACAAACTGTGAGATGGTAACCCTACTTCTTTTGTTTTATTTTCTTGCCTAGACAAAGTTCGATATATATTTTGTTAAACAAACAATGGAAATTAATGAGGCGTGAAATTTTCGTTTTGCCTGTTGTTATCCTTATTATATTAGGTGTTTTTATATTCGAAAAACTGCAACCGCCATTGGAAGTAAGCACAATCACAATACTTTCAGCAGGCGGGACAGAGCCGGGCGACGTCGCCAGCGACTTCATACTGGAAGCGGTTAATGGAACCGACATAAGACTCGACAGATTCGCAGGCGAAAAGAATGTAATACTTCATTTTTGGTCTGTTGGCGCGGCAAACGAATTAACGCAATTACAGACTATCCGGAATTTCTACGGCGACAAGGTTGAGATCCTAGGGATAACGTCGGCTAATTTTTCTTCAGCTAGAAAAATAACGCAGTCTTTTGGAGTAAAATTTATCATATTGGTCGACCCGAAGGATGAAGTTTTGCAGGCTTACCATGCGTATACGATGCCTACGACATACTTTGTGAACTCGAACGGCGTGATAACGGATAAGAAGGAAGGTCCGCTCGCGGAACGGGAATTAAATGAAAAAATAAAGACTCTAATTAAATAATTTACCGTCGATAATTCCATTCATCGGTTTTGTAACGCTCTTCTGCGAGCCTTTTTGCCCTTATGACCTCGTTCCCGGATAAAGAGCCAATTTCATACTCTTTACCGTGCGTGAAACCTTTTAACATCGAATCATAAACGTCCTGAACCGAAAAATTTCCGAAATTCAGGACTTTTGTTACCCTTTCTTCAACGGATTGTATCATTTTGTCTGATATCTTCTCCTTGGGAACTTTCAGAAGCGTGAACATGGTACGCACATCCAGATCGTAAAGTAAAGTGCCATGCTGCAGCAAAACTCCGTTGCGGCGCGTTTGCGCGTTGCCGGATATTTTTTTGCCGCCCGCGATGATATCGTTAATAGGTTTGAATTCGGATTCAATCCCGAGATTTTTCAGGGAGTCAATTATCCATCCGCAGATCATTTGGTACGACTCGCGAATCCCTTCAGGCATCATAGATACAGGAGCGATAACGCTGTACGTTATCTCGCCTTTTGCGTCGTGGTAAACGGCGCCCCCGCCTGTGCGGCGGCGAACTATATCGACGCTTAACTCCCTGGCAACATTAACGTCGACTTCATCGTTAAGGCTTTGAAAATAACCTATTGAGACCGCTGAAGGCGTCCATGTGTAAAAACGGATTGTTGGCTGCGGTTTGGCTGAAGCGACAGACTCGCAAACCGCTTCATCTATTGCCATGTTCATAAATGCATCGTTTGCTTCCAAGGGAATTACACGCCACTTCATTGAATCGCCCTGATAATGTTCCTTGCTATCGACGCAGCGTCTATGCCCACAATATCTGCGCTTGTTTTTGCTATTACGTTTTCAACCTTGTTCCGTATCTCGTCCTCGGTCGCGGATAACGCCAAACCTGCCAAAGACGATTCTATCTTTTCTATAACGTCTTCCGGATGCGCGAAGAAGTCGCCTGTTATCCGGACTTTGTCTATTTTTTCGCCAAATTCAACTTTGACCCTTAGAAGCTTGCCGCCCGCGACTTTTTCCGTGGAAACGCCGTTCATACATCAAGGATAATTCCGCAGAATTAAATAGCCTTCGGCCACAATATCAATTGATAACCGTGACCAACAAACCTAAAAAACTGATCGAAGCGTCCCTTTTCCTGTCGCAAAACCCCATTTCTGCGAAAAGCCTTTCGCAAATAGCCGACGTGAACGAGAGAGAAGTTGAAAAGCTGGTCGAAGAATTGCGAACGGAATACGCGGATAGGGGCGTAGAAATAGCGAAAACGCCTTCGGGCTGGCAGATACATGTTAAGACGGAATTAATAGGCAAAGTTTCCCATTTGTCGCCTTATTCCGATCTTTCGGAAGGCGTGTTAAAAACGCTGGCGCTGGTCGTTTACAAACATCCTGCCACGCAATCCTACCTTGTAAAAATGCAAGGCAATAAAGTTTACAATTACATAAAAAAACTCGAATTGCGGGGCATGATAAAAACCCAGAAGAAAGGAAGGACGAAAGAAGTTTTCGTAACCCAGGAATTTGAAAACTACTTCGGAACGACATTAGACGAGATAAAAAAACGGGTCGAAGAGCAGATAGCGGAGATAAAGGCGCGACAAGCCAAGAAAGCAAAAGCTGATGCAAATGCCAAATAAGAAATTGCCAAAAAACTGGCACGTAAAATTTCGTAATTTCATTACAAGCGACGGGTTCATTGTTGTAATTGCGTTTAAACCGACTGAAAAAGAAAGATTAATCGTAAAAATAGCCGAAGAAAACGATTTAGTTATTCGTTCAGAAGATGTTAATTCACCTTTCATTTTGCTAAAAACAAACAATCAGTTAAACGAAACAGCATTAAAAGAAGCTGTCGAGTATGCGGCGGCGCACTGTTCCGATTGGAATGATAAACTGGAAAACGCGAATGTTTATTGCATCAAACCTAACCAATTGTTGAAAACCATTCCAACCGGCGAACAACTTGCGAAAGGATATTTTTTAGTTAACGGCGACAAAAAATTCTTCACCAAGATTGACGTAAAACTTTCAATAGGCGTTAAAATGGACGCGACAGGAAACGCATTATTGGTTTCCGGTCCTGTAATGGCCGTGCGAAAGAACTCGGATTACTTTTTGACTTTGTTACCCGGGTCGAATGCGGTTGAAACGTTTGTAGATGAAATCAAGCGAAGACTATTATTAAAGGCTCTTCCCGAACATAAAGCCGGGATAGAGAAAATAACGAATGAAGAAGTTTCAAGACATCTACCGAAAGGAACTGTGAATGTGGCGGAATAAGTCATAATTTAAGCTTTACAAAACATTGCAAATTATGGCAGAAGAAACAGAACACGAAGCAAGAAAATTCATGCGAATTCTCTTTTCAGAATGCCACCCATTCACAGGCTACGTAGACACGTTCAATTCGATGGTATACCCTGTGATGCAAATGCTAAGGCCTGAAATGACAGGTAAAAAAGAGTACGATGCCATATCGGTTGCCTGTGCTGTGTGGCAGGCTTCGTGCCCTCATGACGACCCAGAGGTAGCGACTATATTCGAAACTCACGAAAAAGCCCCTTTAGGACTTAGAACTGCATTCGACAAAGTAGTCGTAGGGAGAAAACGATTCGAGGTTGGTTATGATGAGGACGGGTTCCCTATAAAATATAGGCAGCATACAAATGGGCTACACGAACTTACCACACCTTCCGGGGTATATCACGTTCTTGAAGCAGGAAAGGATAGAGGAGATTTCGTAGACTATAAGGACATTTTTGAATGGTTGACCAAAAACAACAAAAAAAGTAACGGAAAACCGCCAACTACCTAGCTTTTAATTCCAAATATAAAACTTAGGTTATGCCAAACGAGGAAGAATTTCTGAAACTGTCTGGATTAACATCGTTTAATCCTGTACAGCAGGAAAGCATAAAAGCCGGCATTTTGATAGGAGAAAATTTAGTCGTATCTGCGCCCACCGCAAGCGGAAAGACTTTGATTGCTGAATTGGCCATGCTGCGATGCGTGCTGGAAGAAAAGAAAAAAACAGTTTACATCGTGCCGTTGCGTGCGTTGGCTTCGGAAAAATACGAGGCGTTCAAGGAAAAATACGAGAAACTCGGGATAAAAATTGCGATTTCTGTGGGCGATTACGATTCGTCGGATTCGTGGCTGGAGAAATACGACGTGATCATATTGACGTCGGAGAAATTCGATTCGCTCCTGCGGCGCGACATTTCCTGGATAAGCTCGATCGGCTTGGTCGTCGCGGACGAAATCCATATCATCGGCGATCAAAACAGAGGCCCGACAATGGAAATACTGCTAACAAAACTGAAGCGATTAACGAAAGCGCAATTTCTTGCGTTGTCGGCTACGATAAAGAACGCGCGCGAAATCGCTGATTGGTTAGACGCGAAGGTCGTTGAATCGGATTACAGGCCTGTGAAATTGTATGAAGGCGTTTATGCCGAAGGAAAAATTGCATTTTACGGAAAGGAATCTATTGCGATTGACGGCACCGAATTACCGGAAATAAAAATCGTTCACGATACTGCCAAAAAAAACAAGCAGTCGCTGGTTTTCGTGGCGACACGAAAATCCGCAGAAGCGACGGCCGAGCGGATTGCAAATTACATGGCAGATAAAATTTCAAACGCTGATGCGATGGAACTAAAAAAAACATCGGAAGAAATTCTGCACGCACTTGAATACCCTACAAGACAATGCGAACGGCTTGCGAAATGCGTTGCCGGGGGCATTGCATTCCATCATGCAGGTTTGTTGGGAAAGCAGCGCAAACTCATTGAAAATGCTTTTAAGGCCAACCTGATCAAGGCTATTGTTGCGACGCCAACGCTAGCGATGGGCGTTAATCTTCCAGCATACCGCGTTTTGATACGTGACGCGAAAAGATATTACGCGTTAACAGGCTATTCGTACATTCCTGTCCTAGATTACCAGCAGATGACGGGACGTGCAGGAAGACCGCAATACGACACACATGGCGAGGCCATATTAATCGCAAAAACTTTTGAAGAGGCTGAAGACCTTGCGGAACGCTACATTATGGGCGAAACCGAGGAAATTTATTCAAAACTTGCTTCAGAGCCGGTTTTGCGCGTTCACATCCTTGCATTGATAGCAACAGAAACCTGCAACTCGCTGCAAAGCGTTTACGATTTCTTTTCTCGAACGTTCTACGGGCTCCAATACGGATCGTCATCCGAATTGGCTGAAAAAATCGATTCCATTGTTGATTTTTTGAAAGGCAATCGGTTTGTTGAACAAAACAGGGACAAATTACGCGCGACCACAATAGGCAAGCGCGTTTCCGAGTTGTATATCGATCCTGACACTGCTGTGAAGATTATCGAGGGGTTGAAAAATTCAAAAGACGCAAAAACTGACAGCAGCGCCTTAATTGAATTATTAACAACATCACTGGAGATGCGGCCGCACCTTAATGTACGTCAGGGAGAGTTCAAGGAGATTTATGCAAAAATCAGTTCTGCAGAACTGCTTCATGAAATGCCTGACGAATGGGATTACGACTACGAAGAATCGTTGAAATCGTTTAAGACAGCATTAATGGTTTGCGATTGGGCGAACGAAGCGACGGAAGAACAAATCCTGGAAATTTATAACCTCACCCCCGGCGAGTTACATAATAAAATTTCCATAATGGACTGGCTGTTTTATTCCGCGCAGGAAATCGCGATCTTATCGGGCGCCAAAGATATTATCAAAGATTTACGCAAGACGCGCGTGCGCGTTGTTTACGGCATTAAAGAAGAATTGCTGCCTCTGGTGAAGTTGCGCGACATCGGACGCTTCAGGGCAAGAAAATTATTCAACGCCGGCTTCAAAACAGTTGAACAGCTTCGAGAAGCACCGGAGATTACTTTGGCCGCGCTGATAGGGCCGAATGTTGCGAAGTCTGTTAAAAAACAGCTGTCGGGCAAAGAGGACGAAAAAAACTTCGAGGCGAAAGGTTTGTTTGAGTTTGCGCGAAGGGACAATTAATTTAATAAGCAAAAAGATAATATTATTATGCGTTTTCCTTTCACACGCAAGCCGTCCCCGTCGGTAAATGATTACATTAAACAAGCTACTGCCGCCTTAGGGGTTATGGATATGGCTGGTTACGCCGCTGCCCTAAGCGGTTATAACCAAGCAAGGCTCGCGCTCAAAACTGTTCCTACGACTTCGCCAAGATACGCATCGCTTACGCAAAGGGTTGACGAACTAGGACTCCGTATAGCTATTACCGGGAAAGTCAGGTCAGACACTTATCTGAATTCAGCTTCGGAAAAGAAGGAGCAGGTTGACAGGTCGACTGCCGGAAAATTACTCGAAGGCAAAGGAAAAAAACAGATAGAAGGTCATGTAATCTCAGATTCACATAGCAGAGGCATAGACAGGGATGTGCGTGGAGGCCTTGCGTACGTTAAATCGGCCATAAATGTTGCTTCAAACCTGGGAGGCAACCAAGGGATCATGAATGAGCTGCATCGAAGGCTGTCTGCTTTCGAGGCTATAAAGGCTTCGACTGAAGACTCAAATCGCTATCAGCCAAAAAATGTCCGTCGCCTAAGATTCGCACCAGCTTGAATGGTAAAACCCTTTGCCATACAAAAAAAACAATTTATTTCGGAAATCTATTTTTTAATCTTTCCATGTATTCCCAGCTTTCCGGGGAAATATCCCTGAGGTCTTTCTCATCGGCCATGAACCATTCCCTGTCAACTGTTCTTGCCCCACGTTCTATGCGGCTGTTGGCATACCTGACGTCTTGCACCACATGACCCACCCTGAACTGACCAAGCTTTCGCGATCTGATCACATT